>JAUIIF010000419.1 GCA_030431945.1 Bacteroidia bacterium
TCTGCTCCGCGCCAGGCGTTGCCGGGAAAGTTGGGCATCAATGCCCAGTAGCTCAGCAATTTCCTGATGGGAAAACCCGTCAATGACGTAGAAATTAAAAACCTCAAAATAGGGGCGAGGCATTCTGCGCAGCCACCTGACTAAATCCTCATTCGAGAGCTGCGCCAGTACCTCCGGGGTTATTTCCGGCTCGTGCAGGTTGACGATTAATTCCTGCTCTCCGTTCCTGCGGCGTTTCTGATTGCACTTCAGACACGCATTGATAGCAATTCTGGTCGACCAGGTCTTAAAGGCAGCTTTCCGGAAATCGTACTGCCGCAAGTTGCCGAAAATGCTGATGTAGGTTTCCTGGAGTGCATCCTTAAGGTCCGTCTCCACGAGCAGGTAGCGCCGGCAGGTGAGGGTAAGAAAGGGTAAAGTAAGGTCATACAACTTCCGCTGGGCCGGGCGTTCGTTGCTCAGGCACCTGGTAATCAGCTCGATGTTGATGTTTCCTTTCATTGGCTAAGTAGGCAAAAGTAGCTGGCGGGAAGGAGAAATACTCCTTACCCGCTTCGCCACACGTCTATTGGTTCATCAGGTCTGTTGGTCGTTGGCATACTGAACGCACCGTCCACCACTCCAAATGACCAGCGGGCCATACGTCCGCTTACTCGCAATTGCAGTCAGCCGTTACTCTTCCTCTGCCTCCGGCCGGATTTTGGCAAGCATCTCCGATGTTCAGCTGTAGATCCTGGCAGTCAAACTCAAGGCAGAGGCATTCCTGGTTGACGACTCCGGCGGTACTATCGGCCGTCAGGCAGAAGTTGCCGATGTCGAGTCGCAGGTCAGGACAATCGTAGTTTGGCTGAAAAGACTCGCATGCACAGTTTTGGTTGATGAAGCCGGCATTCCCGCTTGCCGTTTGGCACTGGTCGTTGAAATTGGCGTTCTGGTCCGGGCAGTCGTATTCCGTACCACCGTCTCCTACACATTCGCAGTTGTCGGAAACGAGGCCGAAAGTGCCGTCGGCCAGCCTGCAGGAATCGCGGAAGTTCAACTGTAACTCCGTGCAATCAAAATCTGGCCTTTCGGGTGCACAGTTGCACTGTGCGTCGATGGTGCCTTCTACCCCGTCTGCCGTCCGGCAAGGATCGCCGAAGTCCGCCATGATTGCCGGGCAGTCATAGTCGGTACCGCCACTGCCCAGGCATTCACAATTGCCGGAGACCAGGCCCAGGGTGCCATCAGCCAGTACGCAGGAGTCCCGGAAATTAAGTTGTAAGTCCGGACAATCAAATTCTGCAGTAGTGGGCGCACAGTCACAGTCAGCAGTAACGGTTCCGTTTCCACCGGCGGGGGTTCGGCACGGATCGCCTGCATTGGCTTGCAGGCCCGGGCAATCGAACGGACTCCCCGTACCTTCACACGCGCAGTTTTGGTTGACGACCCCCGGGCCGGTACTGGTTTGGCAGTTGTCCCCCACATTAAGCATGAGCGAATCACAATCGTAAACGAGGGAATCCGGCAGGCAGGTGCAGTCGCCGGCTACCAGCCCGGGAGCCCCCCAGGCGGTGGTGCAGGAATCACGGAAGTTCAGCCCCAGGCCCGGGCAATCAAAGGGATTGGAAAGCCCTTCACAGGCACAATCCGCACTAATGGTCCCCATGTTGCCTGCCGCCGTGGTGCAGGAGTCGCCGACGTTGGCGGAAATGTCTGCGCAATCGAAAACTGGCAAGATTTCAATTTCATCGCCGTCCAGAATGCCGCACGAAGTGAAAACAGCCAGCACCAGCAGGATAAAAAGTGTGGCGGGAGAGAAAATGTATTTTTTCATATTGATGTTGAATTAGCGCGTTGACCTTACCTTTCAAATCCAGGGCCCTGGTGGAAAATGCTCAGGTACTTTATTACACGGTACAAAGCCTTATAGCTGAAAGGCCCGGGTGGCGTGACAGCAACTGGTCGTTTTTTTTAAAAAAAGGGCGCGCACGCAGGTGCCGGCTAAAGATTTTATTCCTTCCGTAAGGAAATGGCAGGGGCATTACCGTAACTTTTCACCCGAAAAAACGTCCTAAGGCCGTATGCTGCAGCAAGCCAACAAGATGGAACAATGGGCCGGGCGCCTCAATGCTTTCGGGCAAGCCGGCCAGCCCTGCTTTTTCCTGGTTGATTTTGAGCAGCAAGCTCCTCAGGTCTGGTCGCTGGAAGCGGAGGAAGAAGAGGCACCTGCATTTTCCTTTCCAGCGCGTCCGGACCTCCGGGTTCCACCGGCGGGCTTATTCCCCCCGATACTTGCCGCAGATCATATTTCCCCGGACCACTTCTCCGCCGCCTTTGACGTCGTTCAGGCCGGCCTGCAGCGCGGAGACAGCTTTCTGACCAACCTTACCTTTCCGGTGCCGGTCGTACTTACGGGAGGGCTGGAAGACATATACTGGCAAAGTGAGGCCAAATACCGTATTCACTGGCCGCAGAAGTTCGTTTGTTTCAGCCCGGAGACGTTCATCACCATTTCGGCGGCCGGTACCATCGAGAGCCAGCCGATGAAGGGTACATCACTGGATACCCCGAGGGCCAGAGCCGCACTACTCGACAGCCGGAAGGAAATTGCTGAGCATGCCACCATTGTTGACCTCATTCGCAACGATCTCAGCCAGGTTGCCAAAAAGGTGCGGGTAACGGACTATCGGTATTTTCATAAAATTGCCACCAGCCGCAGAGGGTTGGTCCAGACCAGCAGCAACATCAGCGGCCAGCTACCGGAAGACTGGCGCAGCAACCTGGGCACCATCCTCGCCACGTTGCTCCCCGCCGGCTCCGTCAGCGGTGCACCGAAGCCGGCCACCCTCGACATTATTCGTCGGGCGGAAGGTGCGCCTCGTGGCTATTACTGCGGTATCGGTGGGTACTACGATGGCCGGCAGGTGGACACCTGTGTACTGATCCGCTTTATTGAGCAGCGGGAAGACGGACGTCACTTTTTCCGTTCCGGAGGGGGGATTACGGCCCGCAGTAACTGGCGGGAAGAGTACGAAGAGTTGCGCACAAAAGTGAGAATACCTTTAAGTGTCAACAGTTTTTCGTTACATTAGCCAACGCAAACGTACAGTTCGGTCATTTAACCTCCTTCCCCTACTTGGGAGTCATTATGATTTTGTTGGAACGAAGCCAGGGTAGGAAGGCAGTGTCCGCGCTTATTTTCTTCCTCAGAGCATCGCATGACGCTTCCGGTTACCACACATACTGCCACCGAAGGGGTTGGCTGAGGCCTGACTTGAGTTAGACCCACACCTTTGACGATAGATTTACCCATTGGGATTGAAAAACAAAACATCCTCAACGCTACTGGAGTCCATCCGGATCAGAAACGGACGTGCTGACCTGCTCCCCTACCACCAGCATCGCATGGACCGATCCCGTAAAGCTGTTTACGGCAAGGCCCCCTCCCTGAAACTGGAGGAGGTGCTGGCCGCGATCGACCTGCCAGCTTCCGGCCTGTACAAATTAAGGCTGGAATACGGACTCAGTATTACCAAGCAGGAGCTTATCCCCTACCACCCACGGCAGATCAGGAGCCTGCAGGTGGTGGATGCAGCTGGTTTTGCCTACGGTAAGAAATACCTTGATCGTAGCGGTATCCGAAGTTGCCTGGAAAAGAAAAATGGCCATGATGACATCATCATGGTGCAGCATGGTTACCTGACGGATACCAGTTACGCCAACATTGCCCTGTTTGACGGTCGGCACTGGTACACGCCTGCCTGGCCCCTGTTACCCGGCACCCGCAGAGCCCAGCTGCTGGAATTAGGCGTAATTCGCCCCAGTGTCATCCGGGCCCGTGACCTGGGCAATTTCACTAAGCTTCGCCTTATGAACGCCATGCTTCCCTGGGAGGAAGCCCCCACCCTGGACTGCTCCGTGATCGCTTACTGAAGCGGGTATGGCTACGGAGGGCCAACCTCCGTGCGTGCGGGAAGCCACTGCTTTTTTGTCCCCGGCCCTGCACCTGCGGCCCCGCCCACCGTAGGTTCAGCCAAATTATTATCGTTAACCGCTTGCCAGGATTGGTTCTTTCTCAGTAGGTTGCTTACCTTTTCCCCAAATAATTGATCATGCGCCTTTGTTTCTTCCTGCTACTACTGCTCAGTAGTCAGTTTTCTGTTGCTCAACAAGACGGCTTTCGTCCGCTTTTTAACGGTACGGACCTGAGTGGGTGGGAACAATACGGGGGAACAGCCACCTATGCCGCGCAGCATAATGAGCTCGTCGGGACAGCCGTGATTAATACCCCCAACTCCTTTCTCTGTACGGATCGGCCCTACGGAGATTTTATTCTTGAGTTGGAGTTCAAAGGGGATGCCGAGCTGAATTCCGGCGTTATGTTCCGTGCCCAGTGGCGGCAGGAAAAGGACATTCGCCGCATTTTCGGTTACCAGATGGAAATCGACCCTGCTCCCCGGGCCTATACCGGGGGGATTTACGACGAGGCCCGCCGGGGGTGGATTTACCCCCTCCACTACAATGGGCCCGCCCGTAATGCCTACCGGCACATCGGCTGGAACAAGGCACGT
>JAUIIF010000420.1 GCA_030431945.1 Bacteroidia bacterium
TCGGCCCCCGCCCCCGCTTGCCAAAGTTGGGCACATCCGGGGCTTCGTGCAGGCTGCGGCCGAGGCCGTGGCCCACCAGCTCGCGGACGACGCCGTAGCCCCCTACCCGCTCCGTGTAGTGCTGGATGGCGTAGCTGATGTCCCCTACCCTGTTACCTTCCCGGGCAGCATCGATGCCCAGGTAAAGGGAGTGCTTGGTATGGCGGCAGAGTTCCATGACGTCTTCCGCCACGTCCCCTACACAGAAAGTATAAGCAGCATCGCCGTAAAATTCATCCACGATGGTCCCGCAGTCAATGCTCAGGATGTCTCCATCCTGAAAAACCTGCTTTTCGTCCGGCAGACCATGAACGACCTCTTCGTTCCGACTGACCAGTAAGGTGGACGGGCAGCCGTACAGTCCTTTGAAGCCAGGTACCGCACCGTTGTCCCGAATAAATTCTTCGGCAAAGGCATCAATCTCCTTTCCGGTCAGGCCGGGGCGCAGCATCTTGCCTACTTCCGTCAGGGTTTTGGTAACCAGCAGACAGGCAACGCGACTGCGTTCCACTTCTTCCGGGGTCTTGAAAATCATTTTGCGGTCCTTCCTGCCCATAGTTCTTTTCGTTCCCTGTCCTAACGCCTGTAGGACAAGCTAGTTCTAAAAGGCTGCAAAGATAGGGAAGTAGTCAGAGAGCTGCAGCCGAATTGCGGAGCAGATGGGGCGCGGCCGCAGGTGCAGAAAAATGTTCAAG
Organism: Bacteroidia bacterium; assembly: GCA_030431945.1. Classification (GTDB taxonomy): domain Bacteria; phylum Bacteroidota; class Bacteroidia; order Chitinophagales; family Saprospiraceae; genus Neolewinella. The sequence continues at coordinate 735 of JAUIIF010000420.1, forward strand.
AGCGAGGTACCGGGCTACCAAATTACTCGGTTACCTTAAACACAAAGCCAGCATGTTGATCAAAAGTTCTGTCTCGCACCGTTTGATCCCAAGCTGGAGTAGAATATATATCGTTACTTTCGCATAGCAGGGACCAGTTGTTCTCACCCCCATTGTTCAACACATGAAACAGCTCCACCTACCTCTGGCATATATTGATATACACGTCCATTACCACCACATTTTTCGTCTTTGCAACCTACAGATACAAGAATAAAAGTGATCCCAATCAGTATTGTGGTAATCATTCTTCTATTGCTCATATTCCTGAAATAGTTGGTTATAGGTAAATCAGGTAGGCATTTTGGTCACCTTGCCCAAAGCAATCACTCTTCCTCCCCCAACGCCATCACCGCCCGAACACGCTGCTTCCCCAATAATGGGCTAATAAAAATATCCCCCGGTAAAAAGTCTTCCCGTTTCGAATAGCCATTCTCTTCCGTCGGCTCGGTGTACAATTCCAGTTGTCCGTCAATTAGGTTTAGAATCCAATATTCAGGTAAGCCATAAGAAGCATAGAGCTTGTTCTTTGCGCCACGGTCCCGGCCGAGGGTGGAGGCAGAGACTTCTACGATCAGCTTGATATCTTCCGGGCCCGGCCGACGGTGCTTAAAGCGATGCTTGAGTTTTTTGGTCAGAACAAGATCAGGCTCCGGTAAACTGTGGAGGGGGAAAGCCACAGGTTGTTCTGATCTAACCACATATTGGTCATCAAATTCTTTGATCATAAAGCGAAACAACTCCTGAGAACAGTATGAGTGAGAAATACCAATAGGGCTCATATCAACGATTTTACCAAACAGTAGCTCTACCTTATCTTCATCACCAAGAATGCCAGCAGCAATCATGGCTTCATACTGCTCTAGTGTCCAGGAGTGCTGATTCAGCAGTAACTCAGATTCAATCGTTGAAAGTATGGGGACGTTTTGCACGGTCATAGTGCTAAGATAACGGTTTAGCGGTAAATCTGGTTGCCAAACAACTAAGCAATAAGCCGGAGTTTCCAGTGTCTGCTCTTTCCAACTTCCCCCGGCACCTGCGGCCGCGCCGGAAAGGGAGCTCGTTACGCAAAAATATTCTCGTGCCCGGAGTCGAGGACAAAGAGGCAGGTCGTCCCTACCCGCTCGGTCGTGTCGGTGTAGTAGTCCATTTCGTTACCGGGGTGGATGCCGAAGAAGTTCACGTCCGCCGGCGGGGTATGGTCTAGCTGTTCAAAGAAATTGCCGTGAATAACCCGCGTTTCATCAATGGGCAGGCGGGCCAGCGTAATGACCTGCTGCAGATAGTTGCGGGCTTTCAGCTGGTCATCGAATTTATCGACGACGGTGATGATCCGGACTTTAGCGGCCCAGTTAAGTTTCAGTTTGTAGGCAAGTAACAGCGCCAGGTCCTGGTTCTGGTGGTCCGGGGTCACCTCCCAATTGGGGGCCTGGGCCCGTAACCAGACGTTGACGGTTTGTTGCCGCCCCAGCATGGCCCGGGGGTGCGGGGCATAAATGATGGCGCCCAGTTCCAGGCGGCGGGCCTCGGCGATCACCTGCGGAAAGTCCGCTACGGCGTCCCGTGGCTCCAGCAGGCTGAGGAAAACGATGTTGGGCCGAAAGAAGGCCGCCATCAGGGCCTGGTTGCCAAAGTTCACCCCGTCGGCAAAGTGCCCGGTTCGCATCATGGCGACCGATGAGTGGACCTCTTCCTGCCGGAAAGCCCGGGAGGTTTCGTGGAGCCGGACGGCCAGATTGCCTTCGCCGCCCTCGCCGATCCCGAGGAGGACGGCACCTCCTTTGGGGTAAGCCAGGTCCCGGATAATCGAGAAACTGCCCTGCACCGCTGCCGGGTCGGCCACCGGTACGATCAGGTTCGGCTTCCAGCTGCGCTGCTGCTGGTGTACGTTCTCCGCCGTGTGCTTGGCCGCCCATTCGGCAAAGGAGGTAAAAAGTCCGCTGCGCACGTCTTCAAAACGGGTTTCCAGTTTGCGCCGGCTGAGCAAGCCGTAGACAAAAACCATCAGCCCCCAGGAGACCAGACTGATCGTCGGGTTAATGATAAACATGGTAAACAAGCTGCCCGCCAGCCCGATCCAGGGGATGATGCCGTTGACCGTGAAGGTGGGGCGAAAACTGATCAGCCCCAGCCGCTGCTCGATGATGACCACGATGTTGAGCATTGCGTAGGTGATGAGGAAAAACATCGTCACCAACGGGGCAACTGCGTTAAGGTCCCGCAACAGCATGGTGGCAAAGATGAGCGCCCCGGTGACCAGCATCGCATTACGCGGTTGCCCGGCCTTATCCTGAAACTCCAGCCACTCTCCCTGCGGCAACACCCGGTGCTGCCCCATGGCGAAAAGAATCCTGGAGGAACCGATAATGGAGGCCAGGGCGGAGGAAAAAGTGGCCCCCAGGACCCCGGCGATCATCAACGGCGGAAACCACGATTTTTCAATCATGACGTTGTAATTGCTCACCAACTCGTATTCAGAAGCCGAGCGGGCCACCCAGTAGGCCAGGGCCATATAAATCACAAAACTTACGCCAATGGCCCAGAGGGTTCCGCGTGGAATGCTCCGTCCGGGGCTCTTCAGTTCACCGGACATATTGGCCCCCGCCATAATGCCCGTGGCGGCGGGGAAGAAAACGGCAAACACCAGCCAGAATTTTTCGCTGCCCTGCGCCTGCACGCCCGAAAAATTGCCAAACCGGGCGACTTCCCCCGTCGCATACACCATCGAGCCGTTCGCGGCTGCCAACACGACCACCACCAGTGAAGCAACGATGATGCCCATGATGATGAACTGCGTTTTGATGGCCAGGTCCGCACTCTTCCAGGCAATGCCGTAGAGCACCAGGAAGACAATCAGGTCAACCAGGAAAGCCGGATGTTCGGGAAAAATGGTCAGCCACCCTTCGCGGAATCCGAAAATGTACATGGTAACGGCGAGGCCCTGAGAAAGATAGCGCGGTATTCCCAGACTACCGCCCACCTCGAGGCCGAGCGCCCGGGCAATGATGGCGTAGGCACCTCCGGCACCGATCCGCGTATTGGTGGTAATGGAAGACATTGACAGGGCCGTTGTCAGGGTAATGACAAAGGCCAGCATGATAATGGCCCAGGCCCCCAGCAATCCGGCGTTCCCCACCACCCAGCCCAGGCGCAGGTACATGATTACCCCCAGAATGGTGAGTAGCGTGGGCGTGAAAACGCCGCCGAAAGTGCCAAATTTTTTCATTGCTGCCGAGGGGTAATATTGTGGCTAAAGGTAAGCAATCAGGGCGCGGGCGCAGGTGCAATTGATGGTAAAAGATGCAAACGTTCCGGGGGCTTATGCTGCCAGTAGCAGCAGTACCTTCCTGCGGAAGCTGCGGTACTGACGTAAACGGGCGCCTGTCAACCTTCCACACCGTACGTCGCTGCCGTCACCAGTGCCTGTTCGCCACGCCTGCTCCGGAGTATTTACCGACAAGCGCCCCTACTATCTGATGCCGGGACTACCAGACTACCAGACCATTTGCCTAACTTCGCCCGCTCAAACGAGTCCATGGGAAAAGTTATCGCGATAGCCAATCAGAAAGGGGGCGTGGGTAAGACCACCACCGCCATTAACCTTGCCGCCAGCCTGGCCATCCTGGAACGGAAGGTTTTGCTCGTTGACGCCGATCCGCAAGGCAATGCCTCCAGTGGCGTCGGCATCCCGTCCGATGACCTGGAAGAAACGATCTACGACGTTTTGGTGCACGACCTCGACGTAAACGAAGTCATCTTCGAAACCGAGACGCCGAACC
>JAUIIF010000421.1 GCA_030431945.1 Bacteroidia bacterium
CTGGTCACCGTAGTTGGCTGCGACAAGAACATGCCCGGAGCCATGATTGCCCTTAGCCGGTTAGATCGTCCGGGAATTCTGGTGTTCGGAGGTACCATCAGCCCCGGTTGCTACGAGGATGATAAACTCGACATTGTTTCTGCTTTCGAAGTCTTGGGCAAGTACCGGACCGGAGAGGTGGATGAAGCGAGGTACAAAGGGGTTATCCGCCACGCCTGCCCGGGGTCCGGTGCCTGCGGCGGGATGTATACGGCAAATACCATGGCCACTGCGATAGAGGCTATGGGGATGGCTTTGCCTTACAACAGCTCCATCCCGGCCAATCACCCGGATAAGCTGGCGGATACGAAGCGGGTAGGGGAATACATGCTCAATTTGCTCAAAAAGGACATAAAGCCCAGTGACATTCTGACGAGAAAGGCCTTTGAAAATGCGATGGTTACGCTGATTGCCCTGGGGGGAAGTACCAATGCGGTCCTGCACCTGCTCGCAATGAGTCATGCGGCCGGCCTGGACATCACCATTGATGACTTTCAGAAAGTAAGTGACCGGGTTCCCTTTCTGGCCGACCTTAAGCCCAGCGGTAAATACGTAATGGAGGACCTTTACTACGTAGGGGGAGTACCGGCGGTAATGAAAGAACTGCTTTCGCAGGGCTTACTGCACGGAGATTGTCTGACGGTGACGGGGAAAACCCTGGCCGAGAACCTGGCGGAGGCCGCCCCGCTGAAGGAAGGCCAGGAGATCATTAAACCGTTTAACCAGCCCATCAAGGAGACGGGGCACCTCCGGATTCTTTACGGTAACCTGGCAGCAGAAGGATCGGTAGCGAAAATAACGGGTAAGGAGGGCTTACACTTTATGGGTCCAGCCCGGGTTTTCGATTCCGAGCTGGCCGCTAATACTGCCATCGGTAACCGGGAAATCAAGGAAGGTGATGTGGTGGTCATTCGTTATTCCGGCCCGCAGGGCGGGCCCGGAATGCCGGAAATGCTGAAGCCTACGAGTGAAATTATGGGCCAGGGCCTTGGTAGTAAGGTCGCGTTGATTACGGATGGCCGCTTCAGTGGTGGTACCCACGGCTTTGTCGTCGGGCACATTAGCCCGGAGGCCATGGTCGGCGGACTGATCGGCCTGCTGGAAGATGGTGACATCATCCGGATAGATGCGGAGCAAAATATCATCGAAGCAGAGTTGGACGAGGCAACCATCCTTGACCGCCGCGCAAGATGGTCGCCTCCGGCCGCCCGGGCAACTTCGGGGGTGCTGAAGAAGTACGCCAAGCTGGTGAGTAGCGCATCCTTAGGCTGCGTGACGGACTTGTAATGCCCCGCAGTCAGGTGCCCGTACTGCTGCATAGTTATGAGCATCTGCCCGGAGACCCCGCATTCCAAGTGCATTATTTAGTTATTGAAAAGCAAGATGATATGAGTTCTACAGCAACCCTTAAGCCAACGGCCGATAAACAGTCGCCGGCCATTACCATGAATGGTGCGGCAGCCGTGCTACAGTGCCTGGTAAACGAAGGCGTTGATACCATCTTCGGTTACCCCGGTGGGGCCATCATGCCCGTGTACGACGCCTTGATCGATTTTGAGGATCAGATACAACACATCTTACCTCGCCACGAGCAAGGCGCCATCCATGCCGCCGAAGGCTATGCGCGTATCCGCCGGCAAACCGGCGTCTGTATGGCTACCTCGGGGCCCGGAGCGACCAACCTGATTACGGGGTTGTGCGATGCTCAGCTTGATTCTATTCCGTTAATTGCCATTACTGGTCAGGTACCGGGCTTCCTGTTGGGAAGTGATGCCTTCCAGGAAGTGGACGTCATTAATTGCACGATTCCGGTAACGAAGTGGAATTATCAGATTACTGACCCCAAGGATATTGGCTGGGTTTTCCGCAAAGCTTTCTTCATCGCCAACTCAGGGCGCCCGGGGCCGGTACTGATTGACATTACCAAAGACGCTCAGCTGGCGATGGTGGATTTTGTCTATCCAAAACAATTGCCCATCCGGAGCTACCTGCCGCACAATAAACCTAATCCTGAAGAGCTGGCGGCGGCGGCCGCTCTGATCAACGGAGCGGAGCGGCCAATGATCCTTGCGGGGCACGGCATCCACATTGCCAAAGCACATAAAGTATTTCGCCGCTTTGTCGATAAAACCGGTATCCCGGTAGGAGCTACCTGCCACGGGCTGTCGGCCCTGCCCAATGACCATCCTTTATTTACCGGCATGCTGGGGATGCACGGTAACTATGGTCCGAATTTCTTACAGAATGATGCTGACGTAATCATTGCCATCGGTATGCGGTTTGATGATCGGGTGACCGGAAAGCTCGATAAATACCTGCCGACCAGCAAAGTAGTACATATTGAGGTGGACCCGGCGGAACTGAATAAGAACGTGAAAGCGCATGCGCCCGTACTGGGAGACGCCCGCGAAGTGCTGGAGGAGTTGATTGACCTGGTGGCAGAGAAGCGCTACCCGGACTGGGTGGGGCGTTTTAAGGAATGCGACCGTATTGAGCACGAAAGAGTGATCAGTGAAGCCATCCAGCCTACTACTGACGGACAGATTCGCATGGGACAGGTGATCCGGGAAGTAAGTGATCAGACTGACGGTCAGGCAATTGTCTGCACGGATGTGGGTCAGCACCAGATGATGGCTGCCCGGTACTACGAATACAAAGGAGAAGACCAGTGGGTCAGCTCGGGTGGCGCGGGTACCATGGGTTTTGGTTTGCCGGCGGCCTTTGGTGCTAAGTATGCGGATCCTAGCCGGGAGACGGTCGCTTTTATTGGGGATGGCGGCTTTCAAATGACGCTGCAGGAATTAGGGCTTTGTGCCCAGTGGCACGTAGGCGTAAAGATTGTAGTACTCGATAACAACTACCTGGGCATGGTCCGCCAGTGGCAGGAGCTTTTTCACAATGAGCGGTACAGCTCCGTTGAACTGGTGAACCCGGATTTCGTCACCATCGCCAGAGGCTTTGGGGTTCCCGGTCGTTCCATTGTTAACCCTGATGACCTCAAGGAAGGAATTGCAGAAATGCTGGCCCATGACGGTCCTTACCTGCTCCACGTACAGACGGTTAAAAAGGATAACGTCTTCCCGATGGTCCCTAGTGGAAAGGCTGTTTCTGAGGTGATTCTGGGCCCTGAAGATCTCTGATGATTCTTTCGGCAGCGCAATCCGGCGGCGTTGCCGGCGGAGGATTTGCCGGCCTTTCTACCCGCCTTGCACCTGCGTTCCCGCCTTCTCTTTCTGACGATTAGCAGGTTTTATTTTAAATTTTGTTTACATGAGTACGCCAACCAAGAACTATACCATCACAGTTTTTACGGAAGACCAAGCTGGGTTGCTCTCCCGGGTAGTCGGTATTTTTAACCGCCGAAACCTCAATATTGCCAGCCTCACGACGAGCCAGAGCAGTGACCCAACGATTCATCGCTTCACGATTGTGGTAAACGTTTCTGAGGAGATGGTCATTAAGCTGGTCGCGCAGTTGGATAAGCAGGTAGATGTCCTGAAAGCCTTTTATTACGACGATACCCAAATCGTACACCAGGAGGTTGCGCTTTACAAGGTGCCGACGGAAGTATTCAACAACAGCAGTGAGGTAGAAAAAATGATTCGCCGTCACTACGCCCGTGTTTTACTGATTGAGCCGGAGTACGTGGTAATTGAAAAAACCGGCCATGAGCACGAAACAGAAGCCCTGCTCCAGGATCTGAAGAAGTACGGAATTTATGAGTTTGTCCGTTCTGGTCGGGTGGCCATCGTAAAGCCCATGGAAATGCTGAACAATTATCTGGCCACGAAAGGAGAACAGGTTGGTCATTAGGGCGTAATTATCGGGCAAATAGTTATACACCCTGCTGCCCGCTTGCGGGATGGATTTTCGGGGAGAAGACTTACCTTGTTCGGACACAACCAACCACTATGTTTATCCGTACTCTCCGCATATTATGCATTTTGCCCTTCCTGGCCTTCGCAGCCTGTAGCAGTCAGGGCCCACTTCCGGAATTGGAACCCTTTACGGAAGGGGCAACGGAGCAGCCTCCCTACTCCCTGGGGCAATGGTCGTTTAACCGGGAATTATTCTCCGGAGAAATGACGAATGAAGACTTTGTCCGGGCAGCCGGTGAGCTGGGTTTTGACGGGGTGGAATACGTAAGTCAGTTCTTTCAGGATAAGGTGGAGGACGAGGCTTTCCTGTCCGGTCTGGCCGCTGCCGCGGCCGCGGCAGGGGTGGAAGGCCGGATGATCCTGGTAGATAATGCCGGTAAGCTGGGAGCAGCCGACGTTGCCGAGCGGGAGGCCGCGGTGCAGAACCATTTGAAATGGGTCCGGGCGGCTGTCCGGTTAGGCTGCCCTGCAATCCGCGTCAATGCACACGGGGATGGCACCCCGGAAGAGATTAAGGCAGCGTGTACAGCATCAATCGGTGCCCTGGCCAAAGCAGCGGCGGCGGAGGGCGTGCAGATCCTTATCGAAAACCACGGAGGCATTTCCAATAATGGCCGCT
>JAUIIF010000422.1 GCA_030431945.1 Bacteroidia bacterium
TTCGTACATTTCCACCCCGGCCACCGGGGATTGAATGGCGAAAGACACCTCCGGAGGGGTCAGTTTTTCCAGGTTTTCCGGGCGGCTGAAAAAAGCCCAGGTTTCGGGAAGCGGACGGGGAACGATGGAGATAAATTCAAGGCGGCGCGGGGTCATTGCGGGTAATTTTCTGGTATACCTAAGTCAAAGTGGTTTAGCTGCGCAGCTCCGGCTTAGGTATATTAAAAGGAGGCCTGGGAAAAAGAGTTCAGTTAAAAATTACCTGGAGACAGCACAACTTCCCGTTAAACCGTTTAATAAACAGAACCGACCGTTCACGAACTTAGTCGCACAATACCTATATTTGTACCACCCATAGATCTTAATCCCCGGAAAATATAAAGCCGCAGACACCGGCAGATACTATGAAACAACGGCTTACCTGGTCTGGCGGACGGCAAATTGCCGTCACCTTGTTGTCCTTTTGGGCAGCCTGCAATCTGTTGGGACAGGCGGATCCAACTAATTATGCCACGACCGACAGCACGCCGGCTACTGAGCAGGTAGTACCTGACGAAGACTATCTCTACTTTGATTTAGGCTGTAATATGGGGCCCTGGAGTGGTTACTTTGCCCCGCAACGCTGGGAGCGAATCGTAAAGGATTCCCCGGTCGCGGCGCTGCCGGCCACGGCCAATCATGAAGCTGCCGGCCAATCCCCCAGCATCATTTTTGCCGAAGACCGTAAAGATGCCGAACAGTGGATGATTGAAATTCCGGCTGCCGGCTATTTGTCTTTTTGCCTGCAGCCTTCAGCCACTGGCAAGAGAATCCCCGTCTCCATCATGATTAACGACCAGCCATCTGACTACCAGGTGCGCTCCGACGGGCTCTATTACAGTCCATTTTTACAGCAAGGCGATCGTTTTTCAGTGCTCATACCGGCAGGAGTGGCGGTGTATCACTGGAGTAAACTGATGTTTCACTCAAATTTTAACGCAGTGATCGTACGCCCTAACGCGCCTACGCCTGAGCAGCGCTTCGTGGTAATCAGCGAGGGAAACATCCAGCGGGTGTTCTTTCCATCGGAAGCTCCCGGGACCTGGCCGGTATTTGATCAGGACGGAGACCGGACTACAACCTATGACCAGACGGAACTGCGCTCAAGCACTGAGCGATTTGAGGTAGACTACACTGACAATCAAGTACTTAACCAGGACACGTTCCAATTAGAACGGACTTTTATTATCCGGGAAAAATGCAGCAGAGCCAATTGGCTCAAGCGTAGCCGCATCTGGTGTACCCTGCCAATTATCAATACGCCCTGACCGCCGGCCGGCTAAGCAATCAGGACCACCGAGCCGACGCCAAACAATATTTTGACTAACCGCCCTTCCCACCTTCAATCTTTTCCTCATTGCAAAAAATCAAGAAGGAATAGATGAATTAGGCAAAAGGGTTGCTTATCTTTGCGGTGCACTAAAGTAGAGAGGTTAATCACAGAGCGCTAAGACTTTCCATTACTCCGGCAGGAGGAATCAGTTAGTCCTTTACCTTCTCTTACTTCGATCTTTTAGCTTCCCCCTTTTTTACATTCAGACCTGCAATTAAAACTAAGCATGCAAACATCGGAGCAAACGCGGTACAGTGACGCCGAACTGGCTGAATTTCGTATCATCATTGAAGAAAAACTGGAAAAGGCGAAAGAACAGTTGGACTTCTACCTCGGCCAGCTGGCCGAACAAACCAACAGCGAAGACGGAAAAGTTCGTGGTCTTGATGACGGTACGACGACCATGGCTAATGAGGATACCCACAACTTAGCTAACCGCCAACGTAAACTGGTTCAGCACCTCGAGAACGCGCTGCTGCGGATTAATAACAAGGTTTACGGCATCTGCCGGGTGACCGGGAAATTGATCGCCAAGGAGCGCCTTCGCATTGTGCCTCATACCACGTTAAGCATTCACGCCAAGCAAAATCGCTAGGCAAGCAAATTACACAAGTCGATTATGTAATATATCCGGCCTTTCCCCATTGCGTGGAAAGGCCGCTTTCTTTTCCTCTTTACGGTCCGCATCCTTTTCGTTCCTTTGCCATATGAATCGTAAAACCCTCGTAGGCGTAACCTTATTCCTGGTGCTTCTGGCGGACCAAAGCCTGAAGATATGGGTTAAGACCAACATGGCCTACGGGGAGGAGTTTCAGCTTTTCGGGCTAGACGGTGCCCTCATTCACTTCGTCGAGAACAATGGAATGGCATTTGGCTTATCCCTCGGTCCATCCCTCGGCAAGCTGTTCCTGACCTTATTCCGGATCGCAGCCGTCAGCCTGCTTTTCCTCTTCCTGATCCGGTTAATTCGGCAGAAGGCCGACCGCAAGCTGCTATTTGGTTTTGCCCTCGTACAGGCGGGAGCTCTGGGCAATATTATTGACAGTGTCTTTTATGGGTATCTCTTTTCGTCCTCCTCCTTTCACGGCGGAGTGGCCACCATGTTTCCTCCCGAAGGCGGTTACGCTCCCTTACTCTATGGCCGGGTGGTGGACATGCTCTATTTCCCGTTGTTTTACGGCAATTATCCGGAGTGGCTGCCATTCCTGGGCGGGAAGGCGTACCTGTTTTTTCGTCCGGTATTCAACATCGCCGACGTAGCAATTTGCCTGGGCGTAATCACCCTCTTATTTTACTACTTCTCCGTCATCCTGCGGCCAGCCGAAAGTATAAAAGAAGAAGAATAGCCCCTGCGGCAGGTACCTGCAGGCTTAAACGACCTTCTTTCCTTTCGTTTTTTTCTCCCATCTACCCGCACTTTGGTGGTAAGATTTGATCGCAGCAATTGCCTCCTTCATTTTGGGATAATTAACGCGATAGTAGATGAATTTGCCATCCCGCTCCGTTTCCACCAAGTCTGCATAACGCAAAATGCGCAAATGCTGGGACGTAATGGATTGTTCGAGGCGTAAGGAACTGTAAATCTTATTTACGTTGATCTTATCGTACTGATCAATGAATTCAAGAATACGCATCCGCAGGGGGTGAGCGAGGGCACGTAAAACTTCAGTAGACCTGGCTAATTCCTGTTCTTTAATAAGTGGTTTCGTAGAAAGCTTCATCTCGTTTGCTTAGGCGAGTCTGTTAGCTGGCGGCGTAGTATGCGTATTTAGGTTGAGTAATCAAGGGGTGTTCTAAGGCCGGCAGCTTAAATGAGGGATGATGCCACCAAATGACGTGTTTGCGCCTTGGGGACGGGCCAAAGATCGTATAAATAATTGATCAATACAAGAAAATCACTAGCAAACGGTAGGATATGACAAGAAAACGGTAGCCAAAGAGCTTTTATCGGTTAGTCAGACAAACTACTGATCAGTTCTGCAATTTGCGCCAGGCGATCCTTTTCCAGGCTGTAGTAGATAAATTTACCGTCCCGGTACGGTTCCACAATCCCCGCTTTGCGCAGGATGGCCAGGTGCTGAGAAGCCACGGATTGTTCAATTCGTAGCTGGATGTAAATCTGCGTGACGGTCATTCGCTGCTCCTCTTCCAGCAGGCTGATGATGCTGCGGCGCAGATCATGATTGATCGCTCTGAGCACTAACACTGCGCTGCGCAGGTTATCGTAACTGATGTTGATTTCTTCTTCTCCTCGCTGAAGGACAATTCGCTCTTTTTTCGGCTTAGCCATGCTCGTGTTCTTTATAACGGCGGTTCCCAAAATTGAGAACAATTGACAACACAAGCAAAAATAACTAATATATCTCATATGTAAGTCGCTGTTACCACAAAATGCCAGAGTAACAAAATCAAAAAAGCCTTCAACTGAAAACAGTAGAAGGCTACATAACAAACACTATGAACAACACAAAATTCTTAACTAACACAACGCATTATGCGGTGTTATTGGTACGTACGTTCTGTAAAGATAGTGCACAAGAGCTGTTTTAACAAATTCCGTGTTCCAACTACTTTTGCATTTAGGGTAAATCAGGTGCTCCTGGCGGACCGGGTTTGTATTCTCATAAGTTATCTCGACCTTTGAAGCCAGACCACAGAGAATGAAACCTCAGGATTTCCGGCTTTACCTGGAGCAACCGCGGCTCCTCTATCAGCTTTCGCTTACCAGCCTGCAAGCCCTGGCCCTGGAGTACCCCTACTCTCCGAATCTTCGTTTGTTGTTACTTCTGAAGACCCACCTGGAAGGCCATCCGCAGGAAAATGAATACCTAAATCGCTGCGCTTCAGCAGCTTTTGACCGAGCGTTCATCTACGATCTGCTGCGTGACCCTGCCCTCAGGCAATCTGCAGCAGAAGAAGAACTGGAAACCCTGGAACTGCTAACCCTCGACGAAATTGCGCTGGAGGAAGCAGCGCTACCGGGCATTCCTCCTGTCCCGGAAGAGACTACGGACTTCAGCCGTTATGCCGACATTTTTCCGCCGGAAGCAGAGAACGTCCTGCCAGAACCAGCTCCGGAATTTTCTGTGCCGGCCATAGATGAACCCGTAAACTATCCTGCACCGCCTTCTTTCACCCCTTCTGACTGGGCAGCCTGG
>JAUIIF010000005.1 GCA_030431945.1 Bacteroidia bacterium
GCAGGGCGGATGCCCTGGTATTTTTCCGAAATGAGCGCGTCGTTGTCGAGCGCTTCATCCAGCGCATAGCCCCAGTACTCGCGCCGAACCTTTTCGTGCAGCATCTCTGCCATGGCCTCGGCAATCTGATTCTGAAGCTCCCCTCGGAGGCGGGCCACAAGATCCATTCCCTTGGACGTAATGCGAACCATCACCTTCCGGCGATCATCCAGCGCAATTATTTCCGCCACCGTTTGTTCCGCATTGGGAACCTGTCGTTTGGCGAGTCCGGCAAGGACACGGTCTTTTTCGTTGCGAAGGGTATTCAGTAAAAGCATGGTGGATCGTTGGTCTTGTTAGTCGTTTAGTGCAGCTTTCCACTATTTCAAGCGGCGTGAAAAGACGTGGCGCGGTCGCAGGATGCAAGCTAAACGAATGACGAGCAATTATTGAGGGCCCCGTCATGGCGAAGGCCAACACTTTCATCGCGTACTTTAGTTGCTGCTGTCGTGCACGGCGCAAAGGTAACAGGTTATCGTGAGCGGCAAAAGCCCCCGGGGGGAAGCTGCTGCACTGAACCAACAACCTTTTTTGCTTGTTTTAAAAATAAAAGCCTACTTTTGCCAGGCAAGCGGTTCCGTTTGCCGATCAATCAGCCAATTTTTCTGTGGCTTTTTCTGATCATTTCTACAATCCGTTGCCATTTACGAAGGTCATTAAGACACCTTAGCTACGCTTCTCATATCGGAAGCTATTGATCTTCAGAATACACCGGCGGCAATCTCCCCATTAGCGCATACTTGTTCTAGCGGCGCTACAACTCCCCCCAATCCCCCATTCACCTTTTATAGTATCAAATATTAATGTTAAGCATAGCGCAATTAAAGGCCATGCTGGTTCCGGAACTACGGGACCTGGCCGACAACATGGGGCTTAAGTCCTACCAAAAACTCAAAAAGCAGGACCTCGTCCTGGCTATTCTCGATCACCAGGCCGTTCAGGGAACGGCAGCTGCTGCCGAACCACCGGCGGCTTCTGATACGGATCGTGTGCCTAACCGGCGAGCGGCAGCCATTGCTAAGTCTTCCGGCAGCAAGACCGGCAAAGACGAAAAAAAGCCGGAAAAAAAATCACGCTCCTCCAGAGGGGGCTCCAAATCTGCTGCTGACAGCAGCCAGGAGGAAGAAAAGCCGGCCCGTGGCCGGCGTAACAGTCGGGCTACCTCCTCAGAGGAAGAAAGTGCCGATAAGCCGGTTCGTGGCCGCCGTTCCGTACGCAAGTCCAGGGAAGAAGAGCCTAAAACTGACGAAAAACCAATCCGTAGTCGGGGTCGTGGCGGTAAAGACGAAGAACAAAGCGACGACAAACAGGATAACGAAGAGCCAACCCGCGGCCGCGGCCGCGTTCGCGGACGCAGTCAGGAAAATGCCTCAGAAGAGGAAAACACCCGGGGCAACCGGACCCGTGGTGAAAGGTCGTCCCGCAGTTCGGACGACGATAACACCCGCGGCAGTCGCAGTCGCGGCCGTGGCTCCCGCGAAGAGCAGGACCTGCCGACGGAAGAACAGCAGGAATTCGCCCGCGGTCGTGGACGGAGCCCCGACGGCAATCAGCAGCTCGAACGCTACGAACGCCGGCGTTACGATGATGACCGCGCTAACGGCAATAACCGGACCCGCGGTCGCTCCCGCAGCGGAAACGATGACCGCAGCAATACCAACGACCGGAGTCAGAACCAGAATAACGACCGGGGCAACCGTAACCAGCCAGCTAAAGTTCAGGAATACAAGCTTGACGGACTGGTTTCCGCCTCGGGCATTCTCGAAATGATGCCAGATGGCTATGGCTTCCTGCGGTCACCGGATTATAACTACCTGACCAGCCCCGACGATGTCTACGTCAGCCCGCAACAGGTCAAACAGTTTGGCCTCCGGACCGGAGATACCGTCAAAGGCCCCGTTAAACCCCCGAAGGAAGGAGAGAAGTACTTCGCCCTGCTGGAAGTGGAACTCATCAACGGGGTAGAACCGAAGCGCATGCGTGATCGGGTACCCTTTGATTACTTAACGGCGCAGTTCCCGACGGAAAAATTCACCCTCAGCGGACGGGCGGACGGCAAGGACTACGGCATGCGGCTTATCGACCTGTTTACCCCAATCGGTAAGGGACAGCGTGGCCTTATCGTTGCCCAGCCGAAGTCCGGTAAGACTTTCCTGCTGAAGGACGTTGCGAATGCCATTGCTGCCAATCACCCCGAAACGTACCTGATCGTACTGCTCGTTGACGAACGCCCTGAGGAGGTAACGGACATGAAGCGGAGTGTGAAGGCGGAAGTCATCAGCTCTACGTTTGATGAGCCAGCCGAAAATCACGTCCGCGTTGCTAACGTGGTCCTGGAAAAAGCCAAGCGAATGGTAGAATCCGGACACGACGTCTGTATCCTGCTGGACTCCATCACGCGCCTGGCGCGTGCCTACAACACGGTACAACCCAGCTCTGGTAAAGTCCTTTCCGGCGGTGTGGAAGCAAACGCACTGCAGAAGCCGAAAAAATTCTTTGGTGCCGCACGTAATATCGACGGCGGCGGCTCCCTGACGATCCTGGCTACAGCCCTCATTGATACGGGCTCCAAAATGGACCAGGTTATCTTCGAGGAATTTAAAGGTACCGGTAACATGGAACTTCAGCTCGATCGCTTCCTGGCGAACAAGCGTATGTACCCAAGTATCGATTTCACCAAGTCCAGTACCCGTCGTGACGACCTGCTACTTGATCGTGACGTACTGCAACGGATGTTCGTACTCCGCAATCACCTGGCCGACATGAAGCCGGAAGAAGCCTTCCAGTTCCTGATGCGGCACATGAAGAGTACCACTTCTAACGATGAGTTTATCGCCTCGATGAATTCGTAAGTGAACCAAATAAGTTCAATCTCAATTCCCCGGACGCAAACTGTTAGTCCGGGGAATTTTTTTTGTTACGGCGCTTCAGTTCAGGTCAGTCCCTCGCCGCCTGCTCAATACCTTGCTCCAGGAAACCTTTTCTGCTTTGCATTTTCTGACCTCCAGTCACTATACCTAAGCCGGAGTGGTTATGCCGATAACAAGCTAAACCACTTTGACTTAGGTATATATGCCTTAACCCATGCAGGTAGTTATTTCGCCGGAGGAATTTTAGGCACGATAAAGGCCAATATGAGGTAGCTTTGCCACCAACGGGCGAAAACACTTTGCCTCCAAAGACAAATTCCCGCTGACAATGACCACCGTTCTTTCTTTTTCTTTCAATCCTGTTGCTGAAAACACCTTCATTGTTTTCGATAATGAAACACGGGAAGCCATCATTTTTGATCCTGGTTGCAGTACCCCTGCGGAAGAACAGAGGCTGGTGTCCGCAATTGAAAGCCGGCAGTTAAAGCCCGTGCAACTGATTAATACCCACTGTCATTTTGACCATGTCTTTGGTAATGCTTTTATCAAGGATAAATACGGGCTTAAACTGGGCATACATGAGTTGGAAGCTCCCATTCTCGAGATGGCCCCGGTAGTGGTCAATATGTACGGCCTGCCACCCATGACGCCCTCCCCCCCGGCAGATTATTTCATTGCGGAAGGAGACGTCGTTACCCTGGGAAGCAGCACTTTTTCCGTCCTCTTCTGCCCCGGGCATTCACCCGGAAGTATTTGTTTTTACCATCAGGAAGAGCAATACGTGATTGCCGGTGATGTGCTTTTTGCAGGATCTATCGGGCGTACTGACCTGCCCGGCGGTGATCATCAGACTTTACTGGGGTCCATAATGACAAAGCTCCTGCCGCTGCCGGATGAAACCGTCGTCTGGCCAGGCCATGGCGCTGCTACTACCATTGGTAAGGAACGACGGACAAATCCGTTTTTGACCTAGTCGGCTGGTCTATACCTGCAGGTCGCTGCGCTCCCGTCTTGGCCGACGAACTATGCCTTCCTGCGATTGCCCTTGCCGGGGCCAGGCACAAAAAGGGATCGACTAAAAAAGCTTATCTTAGCAGGGTATTACTGTTTACTGTGCCAAATAAGTCTTCGTTAATTAGCTGGGTTTTCCTGCTCTGCCTGCTGCTGGCTGGTGGTCTGGAATTGTACGCCCAGTCACCGGAGGTGCTGAAGGCGAAGCGACAACGCTTGCAGAAAGAATTGCGCCAAACGAATCAGCGCCTGGCGGCTACCCGCGCCCGGCGCGGCGCGGCGGTGGGGCAGGCCAGCCTCATCCGTCAACAAATCGAGCAGCGAACGGAATTGCTGGAAACCCTGCGGACCGAGGTCACCAGGAATGCCAGCCGTCTGCATCGGGACTCTTCGGTAGTGGTATCCCTGTCCGATGATTTGGAAAGGATGCGTAGTGAATATGGCAGCGCGTTGCGTGCGGCAAATCGTGCCCGTCTGAGCCAGGGCTGGCTTACCTTCCTGCTCAGCGCTCAGAGCTTTAACGATGCCTTCCGCCGGGTGGTTTACCTGCGGCAGTACCGTGATTACCGTCGGCGGCAGAGCCGCCTCATCCGCCAGACACGGGCCTCCCTGAATGAGCGAATCGCCACGCTTGAGCTCCAGCGTATTGAGCAAGACTCTCTGCTCTACGCCGCCGAGGACCAGGACGCCACCCTCCGCGAAGAATTGGCCATTCAAACGGCCATCGTAGACAAGCTCTCCTCCAGCGAAAAGAAATTACTGACGACTATTCAACGACAGAAACAGCAAGACGAGCGGCTGAATCGTGAAATACGCGCGGCCATCAGTCGTGAAATTGCCCGGGAGGAACGGCGGATAACGGCAGATAAAAAAGCGGGGGTGATGGCTTCCCGGTCCTCGGCCGTTGGTGGCGCGATCGGTAAGCGAAAGGGGAAACTTGGCTGGCCGGTCCGCGGCGAAATTGTCCGCAGCTTTGGTAGTCAGCCCCATCCGGAAGTCCCCTCCGTAAAAATTGAGAACAGCGGTATTGACATTGCTGCCGGTCCCAGTCAGGAGGTGGAAGCCGTTTTTGCGGGTGAAGTCATTAGCCTGCGCCAGATTCCAGGGCTGCGGAGCGTCATCATGATCCGTCACGGTGGTTTTTACACCGTTTACTCTAATGTCGACCATACCCGGGTAAAGGCTGGCGACAGGGTTCAGGCGGGAGACCAACTCGGCCTGACGAGCATGGGCGGTGATGCCTTGCACTTTGAACTATGGAAGGGGAAAACGCCTCTTAATCCAACGAGCTGGCTGGTAAAGTAAAAGGCTTGCGTTCGGAGCCAACGAAAAAGCATCCCGCTGGAAAAAGGCCGGCCGCACTCTCCATCAGGAAAGCGCGGCCGTCGGTAAAGCATTGAGTTATCAGGAAAAGTAAAAGTCTTTAAGCAGTTTGCAACTGCGGCGTATTATTGGTCGTACGTTCCTTCTGGGCCAGAAGCTCTGGAGTTAGCGCAGCAAAATGGTAACCAAGGTCAGCGTAGTGCTGCAGCAGGCGAGGAAGAATATTGCGTAACTTATCCTCTGCCTTCAGGCTGTCGTGGAAGACGACAATACTACCAGGGCGGGCGTTGCGGACAACGTTCTGGTAACAATCTTCTGCGGTAAGGAGAGGGTCAAAGTCTCCGGAAAGAACATCCCACATGACTACTTCGTAATGGCGGGTAAGGAACTGGGCCTGGGCTGGTTTTAGGCGACCGTATGGTGGTCGGAATAAAGTACTCTGTACCTGCAGGGCGCAGTGCCGGATATCGTGGAAATAGGGTACGTTTTCAGATTTCCAACCATCAAGGTGATGCATGGTATGGTTGCCTATGGTGTGACCGGCAGCCAGAGTTTGCTCCGTTAATTCCGGGTAGCGACGCACATTGTTGCCGACACAGAAAAAAGTAGCCTTGGCGTTGAAGGCCGCCAGCTGTTCCAAGACCCAGGGGGTGAGCTGAGGAATCGGTCCATCATCAAAGGTCAGGTAAATGGTCGGGGTATCCGCCGTTTCTACTCGCCAGTGGAAAGAAGGAAAAAGCTTCTGGATAACTCGTGGTGTTTTTATTAAGTACATGTTCGGGATAAATTTCGGGTTTAATACAATTACAATGATTCCAACCGGCACGAAAGTTGCCTTTCAACCCGTGGGATTGTCATCAATAGGTGCTCTCTGTTATGAATTTGGATAAAGTAAAAGCGTGTTGGCCGGCCCATGAAAACTTCCGGCGCCTGAAAGTTGAAACTAAGCGGAAAAAGGTATTGGTGATGATGCCAGTGATTGCAAACTGAATCAGCTACCTTTGCCGCGCATTAGCATACGAACCTTAACAACGAAAAAACGTATTTACTGTTCATAATGCTGCTTGCCAAATAAAATTTTATTATTCTGCCAAACGCTTAATTACAATCCCATGAATCCTGTTCGCGTACGCTTTGCTCCCTCTCCTACCGGGCCTTTGCACATTGGTGGTCTGCGAACCGCACTCTACAATTACCTCTTAGCCCGGCAAACAGGGGGTGTTTTCGTGCTGCGGATTGAAGATACTGACCAAAAGCGCTACGTAGAAGGTGCTGAAGCTTACATAATGGAAGCGCTGGACTGGTGCGGGATTACCCCGGACGAGAGTCCCCGGAAAGGAGGTAATTACGGTCCCTACCGCCAAAGTGAGCGCCGGGAAATCTATGCTGAATACGTGAAAAAGCTGCTGGACAGTGGCAATGCCTACTACGCTTTTGATACCGAAGAGGAGCTGACCGCCCGCCGGGAAGCCGAAAAGGAATTGGGAAACCATAATTTCCGCTACGATGCTTCTACCCGAATGAGCATGCGGAACAGCCTGAGCATGTCAAAGGCAGAAAGTAAACAACTGGTGGAAGCAGGTACGCCGTACGTCGTCCGCTTCCGAATTGATCCGGGGGAGACCGTCCATTTCTCCGATACTGTACGGGAGCAGGTAAGCTTTCAGTCAGATGAATTGGGAGATCAGGTGCTGATGAAAGCAGACGGATTACCTACCTATCACCTGGCGAACATCGTTGATGATCACCTGATGGAAATAACCCACGTCATCCGTGGCGAAGAATGGCTGCCCAGTACCGCATTGCACGTACTGCTCTACCGGGCTTTTAACTGGGAACCGCCAGTATTCGCCCACTTGCCACTACTCCTGAACCCAAATGGCAAAGGAAAACTCAGTAAGCGTGATGGGGCGAAATTTGGCTTCCCCGTTTTCCCGCTTCGCTGGGAGGACGAGGAAAAAGGCGAAGTGGCCGCAGGATTCCGGGAAGAAGGTTTTCTTCCGGAAGCCCTGGTCAACTTCCTGGCCTTTTTGGGGTGGAACCCGGGGACCGAGCAGGAAATCTTCTCTTTGCCCGAATTAGTAGAAGCCTTTGACCTTAAGCGGATCAACAAAAGTGGCGCTCGCTTCGACATTGAGAAAGGCGGTTGGTACAATCAGCAATACCTTATTGCCGAGACGAACGAGGCATTGGCCCCGCTGGTAAGGGGCGTGTTTGGTAAGGCCGGGTACGAAATCTCCCTGGAACTGGCCGGCACCATCGCGGGCCTGTTAAAAGAACGCATTCACCGGTTGCCCGAATTTTTCACTAACGGAAGGTATTTCGTAGAACCCGTAACGGAATACGATGAGAAAACGATCCGGAAGAAGTGGAAGCCCGATAACCGACCGGTCTTTGAAGCACTGGCGGATAGCCTGGAAAATCAGGATGATTGGGCGGCAGCTCCGATCAAGGAAGCCGTAGTCGCCTTCATGAACGCCAACGGTCTTGGCTTCGGAGCGGTATTACCAATTATCAGGGTCGCCATCAGCGGCTCCGTGCAGGGGCCGGATGCCTTCGAAATGCTACAGGCCATTGGGCGCGAAGAAAGCGTGCAGCGGTTGCGCATGGGCTACAACGCTTTTGATGCCCTCAAAGCCTAGTAGCGTCGGGCTTCAGCCCGACCCCCGTCCCCACGGGCTTCAGCCCGAAAGTCTCCATCCCTTACCCCTTTCAGCCCGACCCCCGTCCCGACGGGCTTCAGCCCGAAAATCCTCATCACTTACCAAGTTTCCATCACTTCCCCCTTCAGCCCGAAAGTTTCCATCCCTTCTCCCTTCAGCTCAGTTCGCGAAACCACGCTACCGGACTGCCCGTTCCCAGCGCAGCCTTACCCCATCCAGTCCAGCAACGCCTCCACCAGTTCGTCTCTGATGACCGGTACTGCCGTGTCTTCTGCTTGCTTACTACTTTCCCTTGCACCTGCGTCCGCGCCTGTTGTTACCTCCGTAACCGGAGCGGTAGGCGCCGTTGCTCCGGGAATAACCGCTTCCTGACGGACCAACCCGAGTAACCGCTGCCGATCAAAGACACTGAAATCGGCGAAAGTTCTCCGCAGCAGGGGTAAGGAGGTTTCGAAGTCAGACCAGTCCAGGCGGCTCACCCATTCATTCACCAGGTCCCATAGCGGGGGGTAGTGAAATAATAATTGGCCGCTTCCGTACAGGAATCCACTTAGCCACTGTGCGATCGCGTGAGCACCGTTAGCGGTGGAGAGGGCACGCGAAAAGCGTGCCGCAGTCTCCTCCTCGCACAGTAATTTATGGTCAAAAAGCAAGCGGACGGCATAGCCTTCAGGGAGTGGATGCGCACCGCCTGCCGCCGCAAGCCGGCGTAAGCCATCCTGCCAGATTTCGCGGTGTTGTTCCTTATCCAACTGCGCCAGGGCATAATTGGCGGCGGAGAGATGACGGAGCATGTCATCTGCCAGCTCATCATCAATACCCGTCACGGCTGCCGGCAGCCCGGCAGCGAGGCGTGGCAGTAATTCATCAATGACGAGAAGAAGCGACGTCGTGTCTGTTTTACGGGAGTCACCGTACCGGCTGGTGGAGACCAGGGTAGGGAGTGCCGCCAGCAACGAGGTAACATCGGTGGTCTCCGCAGCACGGCTGCGTAACAGTTCCAGCAACCCCGTCGTTACGTCCGGCAAATCGGCCCGCAGGCAGTCAAGGGTAAGTTGTGCCAGGGGTTGCACGGTTCGTAGGTCTGCCGCTTTTTCCAGGGCGTACCGGCCGGCGGCAATGGCCAGGGTGTTTCCGTAGCTGGCCCGTTCGATGAGGTAGAGGCTGAATTCGGGTTGCCATTCCAGGAGCCATATTTCCTTAAAGCTACTCAGGCTGTCCGGCCCGGAAGGTTGCAGTTTGCCCCAGGTGATGTCCAGCAGGTTAAGACGATGCAGCAGGTGGCTTTTACGTAAATCGTTAGGTGTCCGTAAATCGATACCGCCGCGGGGATTAGTCTTGGTCTCCTTCAGGTAATGTTCTCCGGCAGTTTCCCAAAGTTTAGCCATCCGGGTACTTTTCAGTTCCCGGTGCAGGTCTTCCAGTAAGGGGACGGTGGCAACGTCCGGTGGGACAAAGCCAACGGTGGTCCCGATGGTCAGCTTTTGGTGGATAAGGGCAAGACGCTCCGGCCGGCCGGCGGCAAGTGTCCCCAGCAGGGCTTGCTCCAGTTCCTGAATACCTGGTAATTCATGGTCGCGGAGGGTCGCCAGTGTACGGGCGAGCTGGACGCCTTCGGTGGCCATGGCGGGGCTGGCATCAAAGCCTTCTTCCCGCAAGAGCTTAGCGGCAGTCGCCATCCAGCGCTGGGTGGCGTTTCCGGAAAAGTCAAACAACAGTTTATACCAATTCGGGCTGGCAACGCCGGCCCCGTAGCCGCCCGCCCGCGCCAGGCGCGGGTAGGACCAGGGAACCCACGCTGCAGCAATTTTAACCCGGGGCAACCCCTTCAGCAGGGCCTTGTCCGTGGCCGCTTTGTACTGGTGCACATCAGCGACTGCGGGGCCGTGCCAGGCCCCGACAATGATGGCTATTCGTTCCGCTCCGGTTTTCAGGGCTTTGCGGATTTCTGTACGCATGAAGGCCTCCCGGCGTTCATTCTCCGCATCGGAAGCGGAGGGAAACGTCTGACGCAATTCCCGAACCATTGCAAGCAGGGCTGCGAAAACCGCCAGGGGGTCATCGTGGCCACGCTCCAGCGTGGCGTCCCACCAGTTTTCGCTGTCCGTATAGCCGGCCAGTTCCGCCATCAGGGCCAAAGGGTCACGACGGAGCAGCCGCTGAAGTTGCCGGTTGGTTTTTCCCGGCAGGCTGGAAGGCTCCTCTTCGTGGTCCTGATCCGTCGGCGCGAAAAGCGTGGGGGGAACGTGGGCCGCACGCTCAGCCAGGTAATGACGCGCGGGCAAATCGATGGGCCATACCTGCACCTGGTGCTCTGCTGCCCAGTCGATGGCCTGGTATTCCGGACTAAAACTGGCAAAGGGGTAAAAGCTGGCGCGTTCAATATCTTTAGCGTCGTACAAGACCAGGGCTACCGGTGGGCGCAGGGCGGTATTCACCACTTGCTGCAGTACCTTATCAGCATCCGCCGGCATCTCCAGCAGGATCAGGTCCGGCTGGTAAGCTTCCAGTGCCGCCCGCAGGCGGCGGGCAGAGCCGGGACCGTGGTGTCTGATGCCAAAGGTTGCCTGTTCGATGAGTTGTAGATTTGCGCGCCGGACGGTTGCCAACGAATGTTTTTACCTTCGCCAGTAAAGCTACTACCTCTTTTCAGTACGACCACAAGATCACCACTAAAAGTGCAGCGCACCCTCATCATTGGCTGTTCCGGATCCGGCAAAACGACCCTGTCCCGCTTACTGGCGGAAAGTACCGGCTTGCCGGTGATCCACCTTGACCAGGAATATTTTATGCCGGACTGGAAGGAACCAAGCCCGGAAGCCTGGGCCCGAACGGTTCAGGGCCTGGCCGCCAGGGACCAATGGATCATGGAGGGCAATTTCTCCGGTACGTTCAAGTACCGGATGCCCCGGGCCGATACGATCATTTTCTTAGATCAGCCCACCGGGCTTTGCCTGTGGCGCGTGCTGCGCCGGGTCGTCCGCTACTATGGGCAGGTGCGCCCGGGCTCCGCGCCGGGCTGCCGGGAACGGTTTGACTGGCAATTTTTACACTACGTCATGGGCTATAACAGCAGGCGCCGACCCGGGGTGTTGCACCACCTGGCGGAACAAGAAGCGCTGGGGAAAACGGTAGTCGTCCTTTCCCGGAAGAGCCAGATCAGGTCGTTTCTTGCGGGGCTTGATTAGACGGGATTAAGGGCCCGGCAAGCTTCGGCGCAAGCCCGGCAGCTTGCTGCACAGCGCTGACAATGATCGTGGCTGTGTGCGCCGCACTGTTCGGCACAGTAGTCGCAAATTTCGGCGCACAGGGCGCAGTAGGCGGGCACCCACTTGCTGTCCGTCGCCATCATCTTAAGGCAAACCTGGCAGCTCTCCACGCACTGAACGCAACACAGCGGACAGTCATTCATGCTGTCTTTACCCGCCATTTTCGCGATACATACCTGGCAATCAATCAGGCATTGCTGACAGGCTTCGAGACAAGTAAGGTAGTTGGGGTTGATAAATGCACTCATATTAAGTCTTTATCAGCTGCAACGACAGCGGGTAGGTAACTTGTTCGTTGTGGCTTACCTTGCGGCATGCGATTTTCTCCCCGTTTCAAGCGTTTGCTGGCCATGTCGGCTTTATTGTCGTTGTTGCTGTGCGCAGCTTACCTCTGGCTGCGACCACTACTGAATATTGGTGCCGGTTACGCGGCCAAGCACGCGTGCAGCTGCCATTTTTTACAAGGTCGGGAACTGGCCGAGATCAGGAAGCATGACCTGAATTTCTCCGTATTGGGCAACGTTAGTCTGCGGGCAGAGGGGGAGATGGTGCATGCTTCTTTTTTCGGCCTGGTGCCGAGGCGCGCGGTATTCCGTCCCGGCGTGGGCTGTACCCTGATCAATGAGGAGCAACAACCACTGGCAGAAGTAGCGGGCGCGGACGCAGGTGCAGGGCAAGGAGGAAGCGCCGGCATAGCCGGACCTGCAGCACTGAAGGAGGCCCTGGACTTCGGCATGGCACCCGTTCCCGGTGGAAGTGCCCGCGGATTAGTCGTGCTGCAAGACGGGGAGATCATTGCGGAGCGCTACGCGCCGGGCTTTGACCACAATACCCGGCTCCTGGGGTGGTCCATGACCAAAACCCTGACGGCAATGTTGCTGGGCCGGGCCTTACAACCGGACTTTGCACCTGCGGCCGCGCCCCGTGAAGTGGTGGCACGGAACAAACTGTTTCCGGAGGTATGGACGGACAGCGCCCGCCAGCAAATTACCCTGGCGGACCTGCTGCACATGAATTCGGGCCTGGCCTGGAATGAAGCCTACGGCAGCCTCTCGGATGCTACCATCATGTTGCATGAACACGCCGACATGGCGGAGTATGCTTACGCAGCTCCGGCCCTGGCGCCCCGGGGAACTTTCTGGAATTACTCCAGCGGAACGACGAATATTCTGATGGAGATTGTTCGGAGGGAACGGCCGGACGTACCCGTCCGGGAACAAATCCGGGCGTTGTTCGGCAACATCGCCCCCAGCCTGCTGATCGAGCCCTCCCAGGCAGGCTTGCCCGTAGGCAGTTCCTACGGTTGGGCTACGGCCCGGGATTGGGCCAGGCTCGGACAGTTTATGCTTCAGGATGGGATTTGGGAAGGAGACACTTTGCTCCCGCCCGGCTGGATCGATTACCTCCGGGAACCGGCCGCCGGTGCTGCGGGTACTTACGGCGGGCAAACCTGGCTTCCCGGCCCGGATATGCCCTCCCTGCCGGCTGATGCCTTCATGATGCGGGGGTTCCAGGATCAGCGGGTGTTCATTATTCCCTCCCGTCGGTTAGTTATTGCCCGGTTGGGCCACGGTAATGATAAGGTGACGGATTTCGACGGACTGGTAAAACGAATACTGGAAAGCGGTGCCCTCCGATAACTCATCAGGCCTGTTGTGCCATTATCCACTAAATGACCAACTTGCTTCTGCTCCGGGCTGGCCTCACCTTTCGGGGGGACAGGATAGGTTGACCGGCCTGAGGTTTTGAGCTGTCGAAAGGCTACGGTAGCTGAACCACTTTGGTTCAGGCGTTCTTACCTCGGAACTTCAATCCCCCGGACGATCTCCCCGATCACATCCTTGGCGCCGAAGCCTTCCATTTCCCGTTCCGGGGTGAGGATGATCCGGTGATTCAGGACGGGATAAGCGACCTGCTGGATGTCGTCTGGCGTGACGAAGTCTCGCCCGGCCAGTGCGGCTACGGCCTTGGAGAGCCGGAGAATGGCCAGGCTGGCCCGGGGGCTGGCCCCCAGGTATAAGTCCGGGTGGGTCCTGGTCCGATGGACCAGGGCGGCAATGTAATCCAACAGCTCCTCCCGGATGAAAACCTTCTCGATCAGGGAAGCGTATTTGGCGACGAGGGCTTTGGTAAATACCGCTTCCACCTCTTCTTGCTGGGTTTGCCGGAAATCGCTGCGGAATCGGTACAGGATTTCCTTTTCTTCTTCGTGGCTGGGGTAGTCAATGATGATGCGAACGAGAAAACGATCGAGTTGTGCTTCGGGCAGACGGTAAGTGCCTTCCTGCTCGATCGGGTTTTGGGTGGCGATGACGAAGAAGGGGTCCTCCATGATGTAAGTGCTGCCGTCTACCGTAATCTGTTGCTCGGCCATGACTTCAAAAAGGGCAGCCTGGGTTTTTGCCGGAGCCCGGTTGATCTCGTCGATCAGGACAATGTTACTGAAGACCGGCCCTTTGGTAAACTGGAACTTGGAGTCAGCCATGTTGAAGACTGTCGTTCCGGTTACGTCGCTCGGCATCAGGTCCGGCGTGAACTGAATCCGGGAGTAATCAGCTGCTACCGTTTTGGCCAGCAATTTGGCGATCATTGTTTTGGCAATGCCGGGGACGCCCTCTACGAGCACGTGACCGCCGGCCAGCAGGGAGGCGATGAGCAGGTCAATGAATTCTTTTTGTCCTACAACCAGTTTGCCTATTTCCGTACGTACCCGGACAGCCGCCTCGCGCAGTTCTTCGAGGTCAATCCGGTCAGCAGGCGCCATTCCGGTAGCGATTTCCGGCTCTTCCTGGTTGTCGGGAATGAGTTCACCCAAAGATTCTTCCAGCGGCGTTTCGTAATGGTCGGGAGTTGTTTCTGCTGGGGTTGGTTGGTTGGTTTTTTCTTCAGGCATCATGTTTGGGCATCTTACGGAGAGGAAAGGTAGGGTTTAGAGTTTATACAGGGGTTCTATGGCCCGGTAAAAACGCATCAGTTCGTGGTCATCGAGGTGCTTACGGTTCTGCACAATACGGATTTCAATCAGGGCACGATCGGCCAGTTCTGCCGGGGCGCCGATTGCTTCACCCAGGTTCTCCGGCGGGGGTTCTCCTTCGCGCCAACGCAGGCCAAAGCGTTCGTGCAGGTGGTGGCGGAGGCTGGCTACTTCCTGACGCGCCAGGGCCAGGTGGTGCCCTTTTTGAAAGACCAGACGGCTGATGGTGTCAATGAAGCGCTTACTTGAATTTTCCCTTTGGTGAAGTATCGGAATAATGCGCTGGCGCCTTTTACCGCGAAAAATAACGTAGAGTAAGGTCGCCAGCAATAAGGTGTACCAGGCCAGCGCTAACGGGGGTTGTTCCTGGACGTAGCTGAGGGCTTCGTTACCCGTTAAAAGATTGCGACCTCCGTTGTACCCCTGTTGGTTGTTGCGGGCGTTGCGGTTATTCCGCTGCCGTGCCGCTGAAGGCGGAACCCGTGAGTTTTCATCCCAATAGACCGGCCCCGGACCGAGTACTGACAGCGCGGCTTCTGCGTACTGGTATTGCAGGCTGTCTACGAGGTAGTAATTGGTAAAGAAAATGGGATTGGTATGGATGAAGAAGTCCCCTTCCCCCCAGTGCAAGCGGGCAAAGTTGATGTTAACTTCGTTGAAGGTGCCAATGATTTCATTATCCAGTGCCTCATCGCAAAATAAACCGCCGTTGATGTAGCGAGTGGGGCGGGCATAGGGCTCGAAATTATAGACATTGTGTACTTCGTAAGCGGAGCTGTCCCAGATTAACTTCATTTGCAGGGTATCCTCGGATTCCAGCAAAATCCGTTCGTTCTCATCGTAAAAACTGTAATAACAGTCGTCACTGAAAAGAAAGGTCGCCAGGTCTTCCGGCAGGTCGTAAGCGGCAATGAAGGCATTGTTGCCCCGTTCTACATAGTTAAGCAGGTCCGTTACGGAGGTCTCCGTGTAATAGGCGTAGCTGCCGACGAAGACGTAATTGCCGCCGGTGGCAGTAGTGTCTCTCAGCAGGGCAAGACTGTCTTCCAGGAAATGTAACCCTTCCGGGCGGGCATCCAGCAACTCATAAAGGGCATAGACATCAAAGGGTTGCTCTTTATTATACCGGTAACTTTCCGACCAGCTGGTCCAGCAACCAGAACTACTGATGGCCAGCAGGACAACGACCAGGTAAAAGCCCGGCCACTTTGCCGTTTCTTTACGCATAGCTGTCGGGTTTAGCGGTGGCGGCCTGGATCGCGGAGTTCAGGGACGTAAATTTTTTGTAGACCAACCGGTAACCAAGTCTTTCCAGAGGGTATTTACCGTACCAGAACCGTTCATAATCGGCAGTAACGTCGCGGAAATCCGGCAAGAAACTGCTGCTGCGCAGTTGGTTTTGATAGTCCCGGTTACTGAAGTCACGCCGGTACTTGATCAAATTTCCGTCTTGCAGCTCTTTCAGTAGCTGAATGTAAAGCAGGCGGATGGCCACATCGTACTGCCCGGCGCGCTCCGCGCGCTCCAGCAGACTTAGCGAAACCCCTTCCGCCACTAAGTGCTCTTCTTCCAGGTCGTGAAGGTTAATTTCCTCCTCCTCGTCGTCCACACCCCTGGTACGTTTACGCATTTCCACATCGTCGAGCATCCGGTAGATCAGGAAGCCAAGTGCCGCTATCAGGATCAACAGAATGAACATGGTGGTCCCGTCGGAGAGGTCAATTTTCCAATTTTTAAACCCGCCCATATCGAACCAGGACTTAGCGTCTTTCTCTTCTTTTTTCTCCTTTTTCTCTTGCTCGTAACTAAGCTCTTCTCGCAATTCCAGGCGACGTTCTTCCGGGAAAACCGGACTCGAAGCCTCCTGCGCCACTAAAAAGAAGGGAATCAGTACGCAGATTAAAGCACCCTGTAGCCTGCCACGGGCTATCCGTTCGCTGCAAGGCGAAACAAATGAGCAGAACTGGTGAAAGATGAAAGGAAGCATAAGGTTCTTCGGGTGGCCGGAAGATACGGGAAACCCAAGAAACGAAAAGCTGAAGGAATATTGATGTGTACACAACGAGCGTGGGTATGATGAGATGCACTGCCCGTCCTGAAATCAGGCCTTTGTTTTGGTCCGGAGTTCCGCCGGCCGTCAGGAGGCGGGCTTACCCTCGTATGCGTAGGCAACTGGTGGTGTACGCAAGCCCGGTGAGGGCAGGACAAATCGTGTAACGGATACCCGGTAAGGGTTCCGTGGCCAGCCGGTTTTTTTCGCAGGCCTTTTCGTTTTGTACCGGTAATGGCCGGAATTGCCCCTCGTATCTCCGGCTGAATTCCCTCGTCATCGCTTTATGTACTATAAAACATACAGGTTGTCACCATATTTCGCTATTTATAGGAAGTCATTATAACAAGTGACGGAATTTTCGCATTATTGCTAGGAATTTTTCACCACAAATCGCCTGGATTGTCAATTACAGATCCGGGCACAAACCCAAATCCTGATATGAGCAAGTTTGATGAGAAGCTGGCTACTTACGAAGCAGCGTTGAAAAAACTCGATCCTAAAGCAGACATGGACCTTCTCCGTGCGGTAACCAAGGGCCTAGGTCCTTCTATCTACAACAACGATAGCAATAAAGTGGCGTGTAGCCAGAAATCTGAACTGGAACGCGTGGTCACCAACTTCTGCGAAAAGAAACTTGGTGCTTCTGCCGCTGCCGGTGAAGCTGCCGTACAGACCGTTTGTGAAAAGTACACGGAGCGGGCCAAGCACCGCGCCGTGTTCTACTACATGGTCGTAAAAGAACTGGGCAAGGAGAGCGTTTACGCTTAATGCCCGGAACAGGACGTCTTAGTACATCCCCACATCTTGTGCAGACCCGGAGTAACGTATGTTGCTCCGGGTCTGCCGTTTTCAGGTTATTCTCCGGTATGCTTACGTCACTACCATTCTTCCGGTCTGCTGATCTTGAATGGCCCGGAAGATAGCTGCCGCGACGTAGTCCGCCGGCAGGATGTCCGCCGGCGGCTCCTCCTTTTCCCAGCTGGCGGTAAGGGTGGCTCCGGGAGCAATCAAGGTCGTATGTATCCCCGTATCCGCCAGCTCCGCCTGCCAGCCCAGGAATAGCCCCCGCAGGGCGTACTTTGTCGCCACGTAGGCTGTCAGGTGAGCAGGCCAGTAATCGGTTCCGAGGGAGCCCACTACCAGGAGGTGGCCCTGCCGGGCCGCCAGCAGGGCCGGCAGCAACCGCCGGGCCATTAAGTGGTTCCCCTTTACGTTCAGTGCCCACAAATCGGTAAAGGCATCCGGCGTGCCGGTCAGTAACTGACCGGGGGCAAAAGTGGCAGCATTGAGGATAATGGCGTCGTAAGCCAAAACGGGAACTGCCGCTACCCCGGCTTCCGTCGATAGGTCAGCCGCCAGGGTAATGACCGAAGCGCCCGGTAAAGCTGCTTCCAGGGCGGCCAAGTCGTCGGCAGTACGCGCAATTGCCGTAATCCGCCAGTTATTTTGGGCAAAAATATCCACACAGGCTCGGCCAATGCCCTTGGTGGCACCGGTGATCAGTACGTGCTTGCTCATAGGCTTTCGTTAAGCAGGGTCGCTCCTTCATCCGTGATGATTTCACCCCGGTAGCCGCTTTCCGTGACGCCTACTTTAATGCCGCCCCATTCGCCGCCACAGTCATTATGAATAACGGCATCTGGGCCCAGTATGAGCCGCGCACCGGGGTCAACGTGGATAACCGCGCGGTCGGGGAGGTGAAGGCGGTTGTTGATGCGAAGGGTGAAACCGCGACGAACAAAAATGTCGGTATTGAAGTCCCGGGCACCTTCCCAATTGAGGTCTTTGGTCACCCGTACGGGTTCGTTGGGGTTGTACCGGCACCAGTAAGGTAACAGCCATTGGCGCTGCCGCCCGGTGATGTCGCTCATGAAGGCATGCATTCGCCCAATCTGGCAGGGGGTTAAGGATTCCTGCCGGTTGCTGTAGTCCATCAGGTTGTTGCTGGTCTTTCCGGGGCCGGTATTCTTTCCGGCCCGGCGCCAGAAATCGTTTTTATGGATGGGCGTGTCGTCACATCCGTCACGGGTCCAGGCGTGGTTGAGGCCCAGGGCGTGGCCGATTTCGTGGGCCACGATGCCACGAAGTTCCCAGGGGGGGCGATCGTTCTCCAGCCAGCCCGTCACCTTGATCGCGTCCCCCAGGTAAATACCGTCAGTACCGGGCGCGCGAAAGGTCTGGCTGAGCAGACTATCGCGCGGTGGCCCCATGATGAAGATGTTCAGCTCCGTATCCTTCCGCACGGCGTACCGCTGGATAACCTCGCGGTCAGCACGGTTCTTTTGCGGGCCGGTATGGAGGTATCCGTAGAGCTTATCATCGTAGTGCTCATAGATCGCAGGTTCCTCCGTGCCGGGCTTGGTGGCCAGGTTGAAAAGCAGGCGACGGGGCAGGGCCGGTACTTCCATACTGTCTGGCACCAGCCACAGCGGAGGCGTACTGCGCAGCAAACCGTTGGTGTAGTTAACCACCTCTTTAATGCCCTTCACCGCTTCCTCACCGTAGAACTTGTACAGCGTGTCGCTGCTGTTCATGATGTGAAAATTGATCATCAGGTAACGGATCGGCAGGTAACGCTCGTTCGTTGTATCCGGCAAATAAGCGGCGGGGTCGCGATTATGTTCGCCTTTGCTGAAGGTGTAGGTGGCGGGGCGTAAAACGCCTTCCGGGTAGTAGCGCTCGTAGCTGAAGGGCTCGTCAGGACGGATTTCCGGAATGGTGCTGGCCGGTACGGGCTTGGGCTTACAGGTCAGAAGCAACAACGGAAAAAACAGCAAGAGTACAAGGCGGTACATAAGCAAATGACTTGGTCAGAACAATGACGTAAAAGGACGCTGCCGGGGCAGAAAAGCGAGACCGCGACTACGCGCCTTTTCAGAGGTCCAGGACCATCGTCATCGTCTTGCCATCAAAGGCAACGGTACGGAAACCCATTCGTTGGTACCACTGGGCGGCATGATTGTCCCCGTGTACGCTGAGGGAGACCTGTTTGTCCCCGCGCTGCCGCAGTGCCTCCAGGAAATGATCCATCAGTTTTTGACCGATTCCTTGCCCCCGTAATCCGCGTTTGATGGCAATTCCGAGTTCGGGAACGTCGGCGTCCACAAATCCGTATCCTGGCGCTTCCTTACTGAACCGACGGGACCAGATGGCCCCTATCTCTTCCTCCCCGCGTTTTACAATGAAACCCAGGTCACCATCCCGCCCCCAGTATTCGTAGTAACGCCGCATTTCCGGATTGCGGATGGTTTCAAAGGGAAGGGGCGGGGCTCCCGGGGGGGTATAAAAAGAGGAATGAAAAACTTCGTGGAAAAAAGCTGTCGTAGTATTCTCCAACGGATGAAAAGTCAGCTCCATAATGGTCATGATTAACTCGGTAAGGCGCGGTAAAGTACAATTAAGTCTTAAAAGTCAAAATTGTGAGGATCAGGACCGAAGCGCTGGTTTCGCTCCAGTTCGTCAATGGCAACCATGTGCTCCTCGGAGAGCTCAAAATCAAAAAGCAGGCTGTTTTCCTGAATCCGGGATTGGTTGGTGGACTTGGGAATTACGATAATGTCGTTCTGTAAGCACCAGCGCAGGACTACCTGAGCTGCGGTTTTATCGTAGGCCTTGGCAATGTCTGCGAAGAGGGGTTCTTGCAGAAATTCTCCCTGCATCAGGGGGCTCCAGGCGGTAATGGCGATGTTGTGCTGGTCGGAGAGACTGATTGCATCCGCCTGGACGAGGTAGGGGTGGTACTCGATCTGGTTCATGGCGGGCAGGATTTCTCCCTGATCGATAATATCCGCAAGGTGATCTTCCATGAAATTACTCAGCCCGATGGCGCGGACCTTGCCCGCCGCCAGGGCTTTTTCCAGGTCCGCCCAGGCGGCCAGGTAGCCATCAACGGGCCAGTGCAGGAGCATTAGGTCAACGTAATCCGTCCCCAGCCGGGCCAGCGCTTCGTCTACGGCAGTGGCGGTACGGCCGGCGCGGATATCATCATTCCAGATCTTTGTCGTCAGCCATACGTCCGTCCGGGGAATGGACGCCGTCCGCAAGGCCTTGCCCACGGCTTCTTCGTTTTTGTAGACTTTGGCCGTGTCCACGTGCCGGTACCCTGCGTCAAGCGCCCAGTGGATGGCATTAATGGTTTCCTGGCCGTTGTCTGCTTGCCAGACGCCGAGGCCAAGTTGAGGAATTTTCAGGCCGTTATTGAGTGTAATGTATTGCATAAAGGGGGTAACGCGCCAGGGGCGGGTGAGGTTTTTCGGGCGCGGCCGCCGGATGCAGGCAAAGAGGGTAAGGAGCAAAAATTACCTGGCCTATCCTCCGTTTTGCTCTGCAGGCTTTTCTCTGCACCAGCGTGCGCGCCCCCTCTTTATGCTTTCTCCGTTCGGTTCGCCCCCAGGTACTGTCCGAATTTATCCATAACGAAAGCATGCGCCCGGGCCTGGGTCAGCACGTAGAGGTACCAGGGCAGGGCGGGGACAAATTCATGAATGGCGGAAATGACGAACTCCCCGCCGAGGACCCGCCTGAACTCCAGCCAGCCGTAGTCTTTGCGCCTTACCAGTCGTCCGCCCGTAATGTAAAAAAGCTGCCGTTCGTCATCACTCCGGTCGGGGATGAATTGCAGGCGGAGTAGGGGAACGGACCAGAGACTGAACGTAGAAACGTCCCCCTGGCTATCCACGCTGAGGAGGGTGCGAAACAAAAGAGGGAGCCAGCGCTGATAAATTCTGGCGACGTAAGTAGCGGTGTGCCCCGCCGGATTAGGAAGTCGTTGTACACTCCGGACGGTATTTTTCTCTGCCTGGCCGGAACGTTCCCTGGCGGGTAAGGGGGGCAGCTTTTCTTTGCCGAATAAAGCCCTGCGGGCAGCGGTGCGGAAGTCGTTCCGTTCCGGAAAGGCTGCCAGCAAGGCATTGGGCCTGGCGACCAGGTCGTGGCGTAAACTTTCTACAAGCGGAGAGACCAGCGCCCGGCTGGTGTCAGTAAACAGTGCGACCCAGAAAACGGAAAACCCCGGACTGAAAAATTTTACCGGGCGGATGATCCGCCGCTTACCCAGCAGATCCGCCACCGTTCTGATCATTTCCATGTAGGTGGTGGGGTCCGGGCCCCCGATGTCATAGGCTTGATGCAGGGCTTCTTCCCGACCCAGTACGTAGTCCATCATCCGGAGCGTGTCATCGAGTTCTACGGGTTGGGTGGCAGACTGGCACCAGGCCGGGCAAATCAGTACCGGTAGTCTTTCCACCAGCTTACGGATCATGGTAAAGGAAGAGCCACCGGCCCCGACGATAATTCCGGCCCGTAGTGCCGTAACCGGAACACCGGCGGCGCCGAGGGTCTTTTCCACCTCCCAGCGGCTGCGGAGGTGCCGGCTGAGTTCTTCTCCGCTTTTATACGCAGGCAGCAGCCCCCCCATGAAAAGAATTTGCCGCAGGTTGTTGGCTTTCGCTGCGCGCCCGAAATTATCGGCCAGCAGCAAGTCCGTATCCTCAAAATCACCCTGGTGCAGCCGCGTGGAAGGATGCATGGAGTGCACCAGGTAAATGGCGTAATCTGCTCCTTTCAGGGCCGCCTCCGTACTGCTGAGGGAATAAAGCTCCACCTGCCGCCATTCGGCTTTGTCGTAACCGGGGGGCGGAATCATCCGGTCCCGGCTAAGCGCAATAATCCGGTATTTATGGTTAAATCGCTCGATGAACCAACGACCGATGAATCCGGTAGCCCCAGCGATGACAACAGTAGGTAAAGCCATACCGGTTAAAGCGCGCGAGGGCACGCAATGTTTATTGCGTGCCCTCGGGACGGGCTGGAAAAAGGGGGAGAGGGACTTAATATTTCCCTCGGGGGAGAGCTTTTAGTAGCGAAGGTCTTCTACGTAGTACCCGGGGAATTCGTCTTTCCTGAAGACAAAAGTGGTGGCGGCTAAGGCCACGTTGCCAGTTGTCTTCTTCAGGTGGAAGGTGAAGTTTGCCCCGTCACGGGTAAAGGCTTTGATGGAGACCAGTTCGTTCCGCTTTTTGTCCGCAAGGAGACGGAGTTTGGTAAATTCACTGTTCTCCCGGTTCACCGGCTTGAGTTCGATTACCTGCAGGGTACGACCGGCCACTATCTCTTCGCCCTGGAGGGCAAGCACGTAGTTGTCCCCTTCGTAAAAGTTGAAGAGTGTTTGCGGGGTCAGCATCCCGGAGGTTTCTTCCGGATCGGGTAAGTTGTTGATCATTACCTCTTTGTTCCCGTGCTGGATAATGTAGGCTGCCTGTTCATTAATGATGCCTTCCTGATCGCCGAGCTTGAAACGGACCAGGTCGCCCTGCCGCTTGATGTTGCCTTTTTGCGACTCCAGCGGTTGCCCGGGCAGGGAAATGTCAAGCATGAATTCCGCCTCCATCGTGTTGAAGGCGTCGTACTTCGTCCGGATTCCATTGATGATGTTCAGGGCTTCCGGGTCACTATCCTGCGCTTTGGTATACTGTTGAGGCTGGGCCAGCAGGACACTGGTCGGAAAAACTGAAAAAATCAGGGCAAAAAGGATAAACCGCATAAGTAAGGAATTGGATGTACTGCTAGTAACGCGGCAGAGCGAACAAGGGTGCTGGCGGACCAGTTAATATAGCGTTAAACGTTTAGTAATGCTCAGGGGGAAGTGTGTTTAACGGCGTAGGCCCTTATTTTTTGTCATACTCACAACAATTGTTTTATCAGAAGGATTGTTCTCTTGTTGGGAGTAAAGACCATAGTAACTTTACTTTCCCATATTATCCAGATAGTCCGGCAATTACTCCATACTTAGCTCGATTTAATGACCCTAAATGACAAAGACACAAATGAAATCTGGTAATGACATCAGTACGGTAAAAGAACTACAGGCGCTACGTTACAACCTTTCGCAGTCCGTTAGCTGGCTTAATAATGGTACTCGTCAATTGTTACAACCTTTTGACATTACGCCTAAGCAGTTCAGCATTTTAAGGAACCTGGCTAAGAAAGGGCCCGAATCTGCTTCGATTCAGGAAGTCCGGGATGGCCTGGCGGATAAAATGTCCGATGCCAGCCGGCTGATTGACCGCTTGGTCAAAAAAGGATTTATAGATAAGTTTCCTTCGGATTACGACCGCCGGAGCAACCGCGTCCGGATTTCGGAAACTGGCCTTAAGCTGTTGCGGGATATCGAAGCAAGAAGGGAGGAGCTGGATCGCCTGATCAGTGATCGGCTGGACGAGGTAGAGGTGGCGCAGTTGAATGAGTTGCTCTCCCGGCTCAAGTAGCCTTCCTCATTGTTGTGCCGGTGCCCTACCTTTAAGCCATGAACTTACCCGCCAAGATGGCCTGGCGCTATCTGTTTGCCCGCAAGTCTACTAATGCCATTAATATCATTACCCTGATTGCTGCTTTTGGCGTAGCCATCGGGGCTGCGGCGTTGTTGTTGCTGCTCAGTGTGTTCAACGGCTTTGAAGACCTTTTCCTCGGGATGTTTAACAATCTCAATCCTGATGTCCGTATTGTCGCGGCGGAAGGAAAAACCTTTGACGTCGATCAGCAGACCCTCGAGGGGCTCTACCGGCTGGATGGTGTGGAAGTCATTGCGCAAACCCTGGAAGAAACGGCAATTTTCAGTTATGATGATAAACAGAGTGCTGCCCACATAAAAGGTGTAGACAGTTTTTATCAGGACATCAACGGCATCGACACTTTGGTGAAAGATGGCCAGTACGATCTCGATACGCCCGCCCGTGAGGGGTTTGGCGCAGTAGTTGGTAACCAGCTCTCCATTGCGCTGGGCATTGACCCCCTGAATCAGTTCGAACGACTTACCGTGTTTATGCTACGGCCCAAAACGAGGGGGAGTAGTTTTCTGACCACCGGGCGCAGCAACTACCTCCGGAAAGAATTTCAACCAACGGGAATCATCCGCAGCCAGGAAGCTTTTGAAAATCAGGCAGTACTGGTTAGCCTGAGCGAGGCCAGGGAGCTGCTCAGCGTAAGCGACTCTACCGTCTCTTCCCTGGAGCTTAAGCTGTACCCCGGTTTCGCAACGGAAGATACCTACGAACGCATTCAGGCATTTATGGGCCCGGGGTACGTCGTAAAAAACCGGTACGAGCAGGAAAACAGCATCCTTAAGCTGATGAAAATTGAGAAATGGGTCGGCTTCGCCATCGTATCCTTAATGATGATCCTCATCAGCTTCAACCTGGTGGGAGCACTTTGGATGATTGTGCTGGAAAAAAAACGAGACATTTCCATCCTGCGCAGCCTGGGAATGACGGCCTGGGACGTAAGTACGGTATTCCTGCGGGTAGGCCTCTTGCTGTGTGCCCTGGGGCTACTGACCGGATTCTTACTGGCAGCTATCCTGTTTGTTCTGCAGAAAACATTTGGTTTGATCAGCCTGCCGGGGGTGATGACCGAAGCTTACCCCATTTCGTTTCGCTGGTACGACTTTCCCGTGGTTTCCATTACGGTATTGTCCATTGGGTTAATTGCTTCATTGCTGCCGGCACGTCGTGCGGGCAAAGTCAATGCAATAATTGCGGAAGAGTAAGCCCGGCAGTTTGTCAGGTTTAAGATCGGGGGGAATTCAAGTCATCTCGTGGCGCCTGACTACGGTGCGGGAAATCTCCTGCCGCTGCGTACCGGCTTTGCACCTTGTTTAGCCGCCAACAACTCCCCGTGCCTTATCGCTACCAAAGATTGACAGGCTACCAGTCAGCTCTCTAACTCCACGCCAACCACGAGCAGGTAAAACCCGTCGGCCAGCGCCCTTACGTAAAGAGACCCGTAAGATAAGCCACGCAGCGGACCAGTCAAGGAAGGGAGTTTTAACTACCCGACTCCCGGCAGTCAACCACGGAGTAGCCCGCAACGAAACCAACTCAATCCTCGCCTGACGGCTTACGAGCAAGCTTAGAGGCTTTCCCCGCCCTTAATCCGTTGACCGGCTTAGCCGGTTTATAAAAAAAACAAGAGCGGTACCGGGAACATTCCGGTACCGCTCTTGGGTTGTTGTCTGGATGGTGGCAGGGCCTGTCCGCAGGCTTAAGCCATAGACATATTAGCCTCACTCCGGTAGAACTCCCGGAAGCTGATCATGCGCTGCTTTTCTTCGTCCCACAGCTTGTTGAACATCATCGGGAGGCTCTGGAAGAAGGAGATCTTCGTCACGTAGCGTTGCAGTACCGGGTTTTCTTTGGCACAACGACGGAGGTTGTAATTCGGAATCCGGCTGGACAGGTGGTGAATGTGGTGGTAACCAATGTTACCCGTCAGGA
>JAUIIF010000423.1 GCA_030431945.1 Bacteroidia bacterium
GGGCAAGGCCAAAATTCGGGTTGACTCACGCGAATTTTGGCCGCCCGCCGGATAAGGCCACCTGAATTATTTGCCGGCAGCTTTGGCGTGGTCAGCCAGGAATTTTTCCAGGCCAATGTCCGTCAGTGGGTGATTGAACAGGCTTTCGAAGGCACTGAGTCCGCAGGTAACTACGTCAGCGCCCGCTTTAGCGGCTTCAACGATGTGCTTGCCGGAACGGATGGAGGCGGCGAGGATTTCCGTCTCAAAGCCCTGTACCGCATAGATCTCGGCAATGTCCTGGATCAACTGCATGCCTTCCCAGCCGATATCGTCGATGCGGCCGATGAAGGGACTAACGTAGGTGGCACCAGCTTTAGCCGCCAGGATGGCCTGGCCGGCACTGAAGACCAGCGTACAGTTCGTCCGGATGCCCTGCGAGGAGCACCAGGCCAGGGTCTTAACCCCCTCCCGGATCATCGGAATTTTTACTACGATGTTGTCGGCAATCTCTACCAACTTGGAGGCCTCAGCCTTCATACCTTCAAAGTCGGTGCTGATAACTTCCGCACTAACGTCGCCGTCAGTAATGTCACAGATTTTTTTGTAGTGCGCCATAACGGCTGCTTCCCCACTGATTTTTTCTTTGGCCATCAGGCTGGGGTTGGTCGTTACACCGTCTAGAATACCAAGTGCTTCGGCTTCGGCAATGTCAGTAAGGTTGGCAGTATCGATGAAAAATTTCATGCTGGGTGGTTTTTTATTTTAGGAAGGCCAATGGGGCATTCGTTAGGCAAACATACGAATTGAGGGGAGGTTCAGCAGACCAGCTACTACTTGAATAACGACCGGTTAGGTTCGGTTTTTTAGCGTATTTACGACCTAGTGGCCGGTCAACGTCTTCTTTGGGGTAAGACACCAGCAGATTTTTGGGACTGACCAGGCGCATCAACCGGAGTGCAGCCGCAGGATAAGCAAAGCGGTACCATCCATAGCACCAGGAATTTATTTTGCCCCGGCCTGCTTTACGCGCTGAAGACTTGGTTGTGGTTCCCGCTGCACAAGTGGGGAAAACAACTGCCGGCCTTTTATACCCGCTTGAGCCTGATGGGATAAGTTTTGCCACTGTACCATTGCGGAACGTAGAGGTTTCCGTCCTCATCCGGGCACACGTCATGGGGGTTCATAAAGGTTTGATCATCGTAAGCGACACCTGTAAAATCATCCTGACTTACGGGGGCGGAACCTCCGGGCAAAGAAACTACGTCAAAGTTACGATCCAGTACTGCCACCATACCGTCGTAACTCCACCAGCTTTTGGTAACAATGACGGCAAAGAGCGTGTGTTCGCCACTGATTACCGGCCGGCAGATCTGCAGGCCCGGTAATTTCCTGGTAGCCTGATAGACCCCATCCATCGTCCAGCGCTGAAACTCCTGGTTCGCCCGGCTGGTAATCAGCAGCTCCTCTTTTCCGCTTCTGTTGTCTACGACAATTCCGTGGCAGCAGTTGAAGTGGTCCGGACCACCAAACACGTGCTTCAGCTGGCCTTTGGGCCCAAAATGAAAAATCAGGTTGGTGCCGTAGCCATCGGCGACGTAAATGTCGCCGTTTTCCGCGACGGCCGTTTCCGTAGGTTTAAAGTTTCCTCCTTTAGGAATTTGGTCTTCCGGAACCTTCAGCTCGCGGATGATGCGCCCGTCGAGGTCCAGGTTCAGCACGCGCCCGTCGGCACTGTCTGTGATCCAGAACGTCTGGTCACTGCCTTCTCCGGCTTTAGTGAGCCCGTGAGGCTCCTTTAAATTCAGCTTCCAGCTGTCCAGTAATTTACCATCCTTGTTGTAGGCAAGGACGTCAAATTTGGGACTGACGGTACTACAAACAAGTCGTTTTCGACTATCCAGCACCATTTCGTGACAATGTTGGAGGGGTTGCTGCTGAGGGTCAAGGTTACCCCATGCTTTGTCTACCGTGAAGCGAAAATCTCCCTGCCCGATGATTCTGCCGCCGCTGTTCCGGGTAGCCGCCGTTATCTTGCCCGAAAGCCCCGCCGCAGCGCCGATTATACTTGTTTTCTGGAGGAACTGACGACGGGATAAACGCATGTTACTTAGTGTTATTTGTAGAAGCGGCAGAAAACGTGAAGCCGGTATTTACCTCCACATCAGGGTGGGTGGAGGCGTACTTTTCTACAGCTTCTGGCGTAACTTCCGTTTGCCATAAATATAGTCTTTTCAGGGTAGAGAAATGTTCGAGGTGCTTGAAAATGCTGTCGTTGACCGGCGTAGCGTAGAGGTTCAGACTTTCAAGGTGACGTAAATCTTTTAATGCTGCCAGGGTGGCGGCGGAGACCTTTGTTCCGTTTAGCCGGAGTCGATTCAGGTTGGGAAACAAACGCAGCGGCACCAGGTCGGCATCCGTCAGGGGGAGCTCCTCGACGCTCAGATAGGCCACTTGTTCAGGAGCCAGCGCTGCCAATTGTTGCAGGGAAGCCGGGGTAATCGTTTGGCCGGGTTCAGGTTTTACGGCCAGAGCACTCCCTCCTGGTACCAATTCGGTGATGGCCCAGTTAAGGTCCTTTAATTCCTGTATTTTTTGGGTGGCCAACGCCGGGGCCGTCATTTTTTCCACGAAGAGCTTGGGCCGTAGGTCCAGACCGTAGTTCTGCCGTAAAAGGGTTTTGATTTCCGACGGACAGGTGGCCGGCCTGAGCATCAGTAAGGTATCAGCTCCTTCACTGATCCAGTATTCCAGCAGCCTGATTTGAGCAAAGTCCCACCCCCTGCCCTGGGGAGGCATGGCTTTTACGTGGTTACGGGGCAGGGAGAGGCGCTTCATCCAGTTGCTGGCCAGTGGCTGGCCTGGAAGTAAGATCGGACCGTCATCTCCTCCGGCCAGAAGCTGCTGTGGTGTATCCATCCGCAGTCCACCGTGCTGCTTTTCTGCGTTGTGGCACCGCACACAAGTCTCGTTGATCGCCGGCTGGAGAAAGGTGGCAAACAAATTGATGCTGTCCGTGTCTATTTGGGACCAGTCTGCAGCTGCCCGGTCTTCCGGTACATGCCCGGCTATTTTTTGTACTGCCCGGGGCGCATGCTGAAACAGGTAGGCTTCGCCGTGCGTGAGGTTACCGCCCTGGTGCCCGGCCGCTGCCAGTAGCCCCGCCACCAAAAGGCCGTAGCCTTTTGCCAGTTTACCCCCTTTGCGGTTGACCCAAATACCCATTACTGCCAGGACCGCTACACTTACTCCCAGCCAGCGATGCCAGAACAACGTGTCCCCACCACCACTTTCTGCGGCCAGTAACCAGCCGCAACCGGCCGCCGCCAGGGCGGTTGTAGCGCCCAGCAGCCAACTGATTTTAATCGCTGATCTGGCTCTGTTCCCGGGCCACCATTCCAGCAGGACGGCCAACAAGAGAATGCCGATCGGTAAATGGACGAGAACTGGATGAAACCGGCCCAGGAAGAGTCCAAGGTCCGCCAATAGGAGCGTAGGCATGATCGCTTTGTTTCGTCCAATGTATTGAAAAATGCGGAATCACCTGGATCAGTCGCCTAAGTGCGCCTAACGAAAGATACCGACAGTCCTGAAAACAGGATGTTGCTCTGGAAGGCAGCAAACATCCCGCAACCGTAGCCAGTCAGGCCACTCCCGCTACGACTACCGGAAATACCACCGGATACCTGCTTCTGCTTGTCCTCTCCGTACGCCGATTACTTCGGCATCATCCGGCTGCAGCAGCAAATGCCGGCCTTTGGCCCGCAGGCTCAACTTATTCGTCAGCCGAAAGTCTACCCCTACCTCTGCACGGAGCAACCAACGATTAAAGCTCGGTTGATTACTGATACTGTTGGCCGGGAAGCCTACGGAGAAGTTAGATAGATCGGCCGTACTGTTCAGTAAGCGCAGGTCGTCAAACCTTACCTGTTCGTTTCCCGAAAGGTACTCCGCCTGCAAGTCGCGGGTAATCATGGTCGTAGCGGAGAACAGGTAGTTCGCAGCAACACCACTGTGGAGGCTCAGGCGGGAGGATAGCCTGTAGTCCAGGCCCAGCGTAACTTCTACGCCTCGTGTTTCTATTTTTTCCAGGTCCCCGGTTGAGAAATCGAGTAAAATGGTATCCTGGCCGGCTTGCTGGCCAACACCCGTTACGGGTACCAAAGCATCAGCTGACCGCTCATAATTGGTGGGGAAACTGCGGGGCTTCAGGAAGTCCTGCCGCAGCTGAATGCCTACGGGGACCGTTAATCTTTTACTGATGGGCACCGCTATCCCGACCCCCAGGTAATTGCCGGGCGTAAGCCCGTGAAAAGCAGCGGATGCCCCCGCTTCAGCAAAGTAAGCAGGTGCCCGGCGCCGGCGATTTACGGATGGAGCTGGTAGTTGCCGCCCGGCCGCTACGGGAAGCAGAGGTATGCCCTGCGAAGGTAGCCGGAGGGTAGCAGCAGGAATGACCGGCACCGCGCGCCCAGCCTCATCAGTACTGTTGGTCGCTGAGGCTTCCGCGATTACCCCTGTCGTGGATT
>JAUIIF010000424.1 GCA_030431945.1 Bacteroidia bacterium
AGATTTCTCCAAAAATAAAGGTGCTTTCCTCGGCAAAATTATTTGCCCACGCCATTCGGAATACGCATGAGAATAAGTCCATCTCGCAGTTGTTTGTGGGGGGTAAGTAGGGGCACCCGAAAGGGCAGGGGTCATCTGCGATTGTCTGCCTAAAACACTACCTTGCTGATGTCCTCATCATTTGTCAACCGCAGTTGAAAAACAAGCATTTCTATACCGCCACCTTTCAAACCGAGCTCAGCCGGCTTAATGCGGCGCAACGCGCCGCCGTGGAAGAGATCGACGGTCCGGTCATGGTGCTGGCCGGCCCCGGTACGGGGAAAA
Organism: Bacteroidia bacterium; assembly: GCA_030431945.1. Taxonomy (GTDB): domain Bacteria; phylum Bacteroidota; class Bacteroidia; order Chitinophagales; family Saprospiraceae; genus Neolewinella. The sequence goes on from JAUIIF010000424.1 coordinate 325, forward strand.
CCCACTTGCTGGCGGCCCGGATCGGCAACATCCTGACGGAGACGGATACCGGTGCCCACAACATCCTCTGCCTCACCTTTACCGAAGCCGGCGTGAAGGCGATGCGGGAGCGGTTGCTCCAGTTCATCGGGCCCGAGGCACACCGCATCGGCATCTTTACCTTCCACGGCTTCTGCAGCAATTTAATCCAGCAAAACCTCCAGTATTTCGGTAAGGTCGACCTGGAGCCGCTGAGTGACCTGGAACAAATCCGGATCATCCGCCAGTTGCTCGACGGCCTCGAACAGGACACCCCTTTACGGCAGGGCTACCACGACAACTACTTCTACGAACCGCACCTGAAGCACCTCTTTGCCGCGATCAAGTCCGAAGACTGGGACCTGGACAATATGGAGCAGCAGATCGACCGCTACCTGCAGGGGCTGCCCCAGAAAGAAGGCTTTTTCTACAAGACGAACCGTAAGCCGAACCGTAAGGGAGATCCTCGGGAGAACGACATCCGGGAGGAAACCATCCGCATGGAACGCCTGCGGGCCGGGCTGCGGCTGTTCCCCGCCTACCAGGAAGCCCTGCGCCGCCAGCGCCGCTACGATTACGGGGACATGATCGGCTGGGTCCTCCGGGCTTTCAATGATTTTCCCGGGCTGCTGCGGACGTACCAGGAGCGCTACCAGTACGTCCTGGTGGACGAATTTCAGGACACGAACGGTGCGCAGGACCGGATCGTCCGGGAACTGGTGAGTTACTGGGAGCGGCCCAACATTTTCATTGTCGGTGATGATGACCAGGCCATCTATGAATTTCAGGGGGCCCGCCTGGAAGCGATGACGCGCTTTTTTCAGGGGTACGAAGACGTAAAACTGGTGACCCTTACCGAAAATTACCGCAGCCGGCAGGAGATTCTGGACGTCGCCTCTGCGCTGATCCGGAGAAATACCCTGCGGATCGGCAATAAGCTGCCGGAGCTGGCGGTGGAGAAATCATTGGCGGCTGGTAAAGAGCGGATCAGGGCGCGAGCGCAGGTGCAGGGGGAGGAGGTGGAGCAAAGTGACCGTTTCCCCGTCCGCTTCCTTACCTTTCCCGATACGCATCAGGAAACCGGTTACCTCATCAATCAGCTCCGGACCTGGCACGCTGCCGGGACTCCCTGGTCTGAAATGGCGGTCATTTACGCCAAGCACCGGCAAGCCACCGAGCTGCGGCAGCTGCTGGAACGTGCGGATATTCCGTACCGCAGCAAGCGCCGCCCCAACGTTCTTGATGGCCGGCCCGTCCGCCAGCTTTTGGATATGCTCCACTACCTCCAGGCCGAATACACCCGGCCCGGAACGGGGGAGTACCTCTTGTTCCGGGTCCTCCATTTCCGCTGCTTCGGTTTGTGGCCCCACGACCTCGCGCGCCTCAACCGCGCGCGCCTGGCCGCCCGGGATGCTGCGGGCTTTTCCCCTACCTGGCGTGACTTTCTGCAAATGCCGGCCCGCTGGCCCGCTGACTTACGGGATGGCGATGCCATCCAGGTCGCCGCCGACTGGCTGGAAGATATGATTGGCGAAATCGGTCTTTACCCCCTGACCGAATACGTGGAGCGGGCCATGAACGGCTCCGGCCTGCTGCCCACCGTACTGCGGCACCCTAACCGGGCGGAACTCCTGCAGCACCTCGCCACTTTTGCCGATTTTACCGTCGCTGAAGTAGCCCGCCGGCCGCGCATCATGCTCGGGGACCTGCTGGAGACCCTGCAGCAAATGGACGCCAACCGAATTGAACTGCCCCTGCGCTCCCACCTCGACCAGGCCGAGGCCGTCCTGTTGGTGACCGCCCACAGTGCCAAGGGACTGGAGTTTGAAAAAGTCTGGATGCTCGACTGTGCCGAAGCCAAGTGGGGCAACGCCCGGGCCGGCGGCAAAAAAGAGTTCAAACTTCCGGATACGCTGACTTTTACCGGTCCGGAAAGCGAGGAAGAAGCCAACCGGCGGCTCTTTTTTGTCTCTCTGACCCGGGCCAGGACGGAAGTGATCCTCTCCGTTGCCGAGTTGGACACCAAAGGAAAGGCCCAGCAACGCGTCTCCTTTATCGACGAGCTGCTGGCGGATACGCGGCTTGAGTTGGAAATGGCGGGCCTCACGGCGGCGGAAACCTCCGCAACGGCCATCCTGCAACTACAGCCGCAGGATCAGACCCGCCTGCCCGGACTGGAAGCCAGCGCCATCGCGGAACTCCTGAAAGATTTTCGCCTCAGTGTCTCCGCGCTGTACAGCTACCTGAAGTGCCCAACGGCTTTCTTTTACGAAAAACTGCTCGGGGTGCCGGACCTTGAACGCGAGCAGGCCCTCTACGGCTCGGCCCTTCACGAAGCCCTCGAAGTGTATTTCCTGCGCATGAAGCGGGATACCTCCCGGCTCTTTCCCAGTAAGGAAGAATTGTGCTACAACTTCGAACAGGCATTGAGGAAACGACGGGGCCTTCTGGCTCCTGCTGCCTTTGATAATCGCCTGCGCCAGGGGCTGCGGGAATTAAGCAGCTATTATGATGCTTACCGGAGTGGCTGGGTGACGGAGGTTGAAGTCGAGCAAAAAATTCGCAACGTCGTGGTGGACGAGGTACCGTTGACCGGGGTAATTGACCGGGTTGATATCCTGAGCGATGCCTGGGTCCGGGTGGTAGACTATAAAACGAGCGGCTCCAGCAAACAGGCGATGACGAGCAAGGGGCGCGGCCCGACAAAGGCCCATCCGCACGGAGGTAGTTACTGGCGGCAACTAAATTTTTACAAATTGCTCTACGATAACCGGCCGGGCAATATCCGGCGGGTCAAGGAAGGGAAAATCAGCTTTTTACTCGTAAACTCCCAGGGGGTACAGCCGGAAAAAGTCGTCAGTATGACGCCGAAGGACCAGGAGGCCCTGCGCGCCATTCTGCGGGAGGCCTGGGCGGGTATCCAGGCTCAGGAATTTACCGGTTGCGGTGAAGACGATTGTGCGTGGTGCCGTTTTGTCCAGGATTTGCGGGAAGACGTACCCCTGGGCGTAGACACGGAGGAAATAGACGATGAAGGGTAGTCATCATTTGAACCCAAGCGGTCTGCCTGTCAGTACCGTTCGTCCGCTGCAGCAGGCTGCAGCGGACGAACGGGATTAAGCCGTGCACCAGCTGTTGAGCGCATTGATTCCTTTACGGAGGCGTAGCACAATAGCCTGGCTACAGTTTGGGGGTGATTTACTCCTTCACGAATCGAATGGCCGTTGCCTGCCGCCCGTTCGCTAAGCGCAACACGTAAACCCCTGGCTTCAGTTGGGCCACCCCAAAAGTCTGTTGTTGCTGGCCGGAGGTAAGGACTACCTGACGCTGTAACAGTTGGCGGCCACTCATTCCGTAGATGGTAGCTTCAAAACTGCCACTGAGGCGACTGGCTACCAGCAGGTTCAAGGCATCACCCACGGGGTTCGGGGCAATCGTGAGTTGTACGTCCTGGCTCAGGTTACGGGCAGAAACCGGCCGTTGCTGAAATTCGAGTTTGGTACAGGCTGCGTTATCTCCGGAAGTGCCTCCGTTGAGGTTGACACCATTGCCACAGGCGTAGATGGAGACCGGGCCATCGGTATTTACCGGAGCTGTCCATTTAAACGTGAAGACGCTGTCTCTACTTGGCCCGTTGTGTTCTACGTATTGCCGGCCGGAGGAAGATACGGTAGCAATCTGGGCATTGCCGGAAGGCTCGGAAAACCCGGCAACGTCGTCGCCATTTTCATCCAGCGCAGCTGCGAGCGCCACGGCCTGGAAGCCGTAAGCAGCGGGATTTCCCACCAGGGTTTTGATGGTGACGGACCCATCGTACACTTCGCCGGGAACGTAGTTGGTAATGGTGGTGCCGTCAGCATCCTTAAAATCGAGTCCGATTTCCACATTGATGGCATTACTATTACCATGGCAGGTAATACAGGTAGTGGCACCATCACCGGGAGCACCGCAATTTCCGCTGTTGGCGGCCGTGGCCCGGCCGCCGGAACTGCTCATGAAGGCCATAGCGAGGAAGAGGAGGAAAAAAAAGCCTAACGTAAAATTGAATTTCATGTAGCGTAGGTTATCCCGTGGCTATTGAGCCAAGGAGGAGGAAAAAATTGACCGCTGGTCATAAGGACCAAAGGGGGTTATCAGATACGTAACCCAGGGGGAACCGGAT
>JAUIIF010000425.1 GCA_030431945.1 Bacteroidia bacterium
GTATCAACGACCCGCTGGTGCAAGGGGCCGGCTCCCTGCCGCTTCAGGGCCTGGTTAATCATTTCAACATCAAAACTGATGTGGTGTCCGACGATAATGCTTCTGCCGGTGATGAAGGTCAGGAATTTTTGCAATAACTCTTCCTCCTGGTCGTAGTTGTACCGCTGAGAATTGGGCAGAATGCCGTGGATGGAGACGGCACCGTGATCTTCATGATCGAAAGGAGTGGGCAGGTAGCCTTCAAATTGATCCTGGATAAATATGCTGCTGCCACTAACCCGCAGGGCACCAAGACTGATGAGTTGGTCTTTTTTCAGGTTCAGGCCCGTGGTTTCTGCATCAAGCACGATGATTTCAGCGTCAGCCAGCGGCAGGTCTTCCCCCGGCGCTTCGTCTGCACTTGCCCTGGCGTACGCTTGGTACCACTCCGGCGAAGCTGGGTCAATAGTAAGCTGCTGGCGACTGCTCCAGGCAGATTTTAGTTTACGTAACCATTCCCTCCCTTCCATCAGCGCAGGAAGTTTAGTTGAAAACGAAGTTCCAGCAAAGTCTGAATGTCCTTGATGGGGAGGAAGCTGTTACGGAGCAGCAAGCGTTGCAGTCGGTTGAGCTCCTCGGGCTTGAGGTACCGTCCGGAATCATTTCTGCGCAACCCAAAGGTCGCGCGCAACCGGATGAGTACTTCGTAGGCCTGCGCGGCTTCCCGGAACAGTTCGGCGTTCTGGGGCTCCAGTTCCGCCAGGGCCTCAAACCTCCGGAAGGTGTTGTTAATGTTTCCGCGCCGCGCCTGCAACATCAGCACCCGCGCCGCATCGGTGAGTGGGCGCATGGCCCGGCCTTTAAGGTCGAACTGGTCTTTGTGTTCGCCGGAACGCTCCACGACGAAGTTGCGGAAAAAGGTAAGCGGGCTGGGGTTGTCAATGGCGGCCAGAGCAAGTGAGGCAAGAAACCGGGTACTGGCACTTTCCAGTTCCGTGAAGATGTGCTCCGTCAGTTTCCCCGGCAGGCTCCCATCTCCCCAGACGCCGCGGTAATCGAAAAATATGCTGGTATTCAGCATGTTTTCCGGGGTGTATTCGGACATCCACCGGCTGAACTGTTCCCGCCATTTACTTACCGGCAGGCACCACTTGGGGTTGCTGGCCATCATGTCGGCCGGGCAGTACTCAAACCCGACAATGTGCAGCTGCTCGGTAACGTAGCTGGCCAGCTGCAGGAAGTAGTCTTTGACCTGGTTGTACCTGGCCTCCGGAACGTCCTCGAAAATCAGCGCATTATCCTGGTCGGTACGCAGCAGCTGTTCCCCGCGGCCCTGGCTCCCGAGGGCCAGCCAGTCAAACAACGCCGGTGGGTTGCCGCGTCCGTCAGCCTGCATCCGGGCCAGGCTGAGCTTGATGCAGGTCCGGATAATTTCGTCGTTGATCTGGGTCATCACCGTCGTGATGAAAGAAATACTCACCTCCTTTTCCAGGTAGGTGGCCAGGAGCTTCTCCGCGCGTTCCCGCAAGGTCCGCAGGTAGTGGGGAGATTTGGTCCGGCCAATCTCCCGGATCAGTACCGCAGGGTTACTGCCCTGCAGCACGAGTAAGTCGTGCTTGCTGATCACACCGGTGACGGGACTCTGATCCGTCCCGTCCTTGGTCTGTACCAGGTGATTGATGCCCCGGCGGACCATCTCAATCTGCACGTCCGCCGAATTCATTGTCTGACCAATACAAACCACGGGTTTGCCCATGATGGCACCTACCAGCTCCTGATTGCTTTTTACGCCCGTCGCTACTTTCTGCCGGAGGTCCCGATCCGTAATGATACCAACGGGATGTTGCCTCCGGTCAACAACGACGATGGAACCAATATTGTGTTCTGTCATCAGCTTGGCCGCTTCCACGATGCGGAAAGTAGCGGGGCAAACGACCGGGTCGCGCGGACGATGAACGGTCTGTAATTCTCTTAAATCGGTGATCACCGGTGCCTCCAGCGGGGACGCAGCAACTACGGTTGCCGGTAACCGCTGGTTGCCCGCCATGCTAACGACCAGGTGCCGCATCAGTGCAGGGTATTGGGTAAGTAATTCCCTGAAACCTTCGGTGTTGACAGCATAAAGCAGGGTCTCCTCTGCCGTCCGGGCCAGCAGGGTATAGTTGTCCTCGGCGAGCAGGGGGCGGATACCGAAAACATCTCCTTCCCCACAGCGCTCCACCAACTGTTCTCCTGAGTCACTTACGGCCAACAACTCTACGGCGCCTTCTTTCACGACGTAAAAACGCTCCGGAGGGGATTCGCCAGGCTTGAAAATTACCTTGTTCAGCGGGTGGTACAGTACTTCGACCCGGCCGGCTACCCGCATGAGTGCCGCTTCATCGTCGACGTAAGTAAAAGGCGGTATGCCTTTCAGAAAGTCATAAATGCGGCGGGTAACCTGATTGGGCACGAAAACGAATTTTGAGGTGGAGCCCTGGCAATGTAAGGTAAGACGCGCTTTTTTTAATCACTTTTAGCTCCGGCCGCCGTCTGAAAATCAATTTTCAGGCTTTCCCGGGTGAGCGCTGGTGCCGGAAAGAGTAAAATTTCATGAAGGCTTCCTCAGGGCGCGGACGCCGGATGCCGGGAAGGTGGTAGGGCAGGCACACCTCCGCCGGCTACGGAGTGCCGGAGGGGGGAATGACCGGTATTGCCGCCGGCGCTTACTGAACGGGGATGCCCCTGGTGGTAAAGGAGATACCCTGTTGCCCGTAAGTAGAAATGAAGACGCCTTCAAAAAAAGGATCATGAGCGCCGGGCGGTTTGCTCCAGGTGAAGACAAAGTTATCACCCGTACCTCCGGTGGTATCGTCGTCATTAATGATGATTTCCACCGTCTCCATTGGCGCGATGTACACCGGCGAATTGACGTAGTTCCGGACGACAGCCCCCTTGGTATCGTAATAAGTTGCCTGCTGAAGATAGACCGTATCAGCAGGGTTGACGTTGCGCATGCTGATGGTCCCCGTCAGGCTGAACTTCCGGCTTGCGGACTTCACGTAAATCTGGGAATAGCTGGATAAATAAGTTACTCCGGTCAGTAAGGAGTCTGCAGCGGAAATGCTTGCTTTGCGGCCGGACCAGTTCTCCTGGTCCACCTCAAACTCAGCGGGTCGCTGCTCGGAGCAACCCAGCGTCAGTAGCAATAAGAGGAGGGGGAGTAGCTTGTCCATGCGAATGAGATTAAAGGCTTCGGTACAGCGTTAACCTTATGCCCCGGCCTTGAGTTCAAAGCAAGTGGCCCGGGGGGAAAGGAATATGGGGTAATTCAGGACGCGGCGGCGGCTTGCGGGCGCATTTGTCCGTGCTTTTGCACCTGCGGCCGCGCCCCTGCCGCCCCCGGTGAACTCTTTGGCCTTTCCGCCAGTTGGACCAAATAAACCAACCCGCCACATCATGCCCGAGCTCCCGGAAGTCCATAATTTCAAGCAATATTTTGATGCCGCAGCCAGCGGCCAGCAGATCGCCTCCGTTACGGTGCACGATGATAAGATCATGAGAAACATCAGTGGGGCCGCTTTTGCTGACGCCCTGCGTGGCCGCTCCATTACCGGCTCCCTGCGCCGGGGAAAGTACCTTTTTGCCCAGTTGGACAACGGACACGATGTCCTCTTGCACTTCGGTATGACGGGCGACCTCAACCTTTACCAGGAGACCACGGAACGTGGGCGGTTTGAACGTTTTGCCTTTCACTTTACGGACGGAAATATCCTGGGTTTTGATGATGCGCGCAAGTTTGCGCGGATTCTCTACCTGGAAGACCGGGAGGCGTACATTAAGGACATCGGCCTGGGCCCGGATGCGCTTGACCTGGAGGAGGATTATTTTCTGGAGGCCTTGCGGGGGCGCAAAACCACCATCAAGGGGGCGCTGCTCAACCAGTCGATCGTGGCGGGCCTGGGCAACCTCTACGTTGATGATTTGTGTTACCGACTGCGAATTCATCCGGCGGCCAGGGTCGTCGATCTGGGCGAAGCAACCCTGAAGAAAATCTACCGGAAAATCGTGGAGATGATGACTTACGCTACTGAAAATGCGCCTTATTACCGGAATTATCCGGACCAGTGGTTTTGGCATACCTGGCGCAAGGAAGGTGCACAGGATCCGGAGGGAGAAGGCGAGGTGGAGATCACCAAGGTGGCCGGGCGGACCACCTACTACGTGGCCGGGCGTCAAGCGCTGCCGGAATAGGGCGAGCTGTCCGCTCCGGAATTATTTCGCCTGCTCCCCACCGGCCAACGCTGCGCAGAGCTGTTCGTACATCTCCCGCCAACCGGCCCAGCCGTAGGCCTCAGCGAAGCTGGAATTGTGCCAAAGGAGCATAAAGTCACCTCCCAGCGGGGCTACTGCGGCGGCCAGGTTGCTTATTTGTGCCCGTGCCTCCTGTGGCGACAAATTCAGGTAGTTTTTCAACGTTGCGTCCATGGCAGCAAAGGGGTGCAGCAGGAGTCCGGTAGCTTCTTCGCGGTCAAGGTCGTACCA
>JAUIIF010000426.1 GCA_030431945.1 Bacteroidia bacterium
GTCTCCGTAAGTACACTCTGATAAAATGTAATCACAGGGGGGCATGGGCTGGGGGTCACGGAGGATGGGCCGGTTGGGCCGGCCGATATCTCCGGTAAAGCCGACGGTGGTGGTGGTCCCGTCCGCCCGGCGGATCCTGAGGGTAACACTCGCACTTCCCAGAATATGACCGGAATCTTTATAGATCATCTCTACGTCAGGGTGAATGCGTTCCCACTGGTCGTACGGCAGGCCAACGAAGCGATCCATGGTTGGCTTGACGTCCTTACGGACGTACAGCGGCTTGCGGCTCTGGCCGAATTTGCCGTGTTTTTTATTGTAGTATTCTGCGTCTTTCTCCTGAATGAAAGCAGAGTCGAGCAGCATGATCGCGCAGAGGCTGCGCGTAGCGTGAGTAGCGTAAATTTGCCCCCGGAAGCCGTCTTTTACCAGTTTGGGAACCCGGCCGGTATGGTCGATGTGGGCGTGGGAGAGAATCAGACAATCCACTTCTTCCGGTTGGAAGAGAAAGTGCTCGTTAAAATCCTGCATGTCTTTGCTGCGCCCTTGGTAAAGGCCGCAGTCCAGCAAAATTTTGTATCCGTCGTCCAGGGTAATCAGGTGCGCAGAGCCGGTTACTTCACGGGCGGCGCCACAAAACTTTATTTTCATTGGTAAGTCAGCTTTGCGGCAAGGTAAGGAAAAACCTTTTGTGGGGTAAGGATGATCTGCACCCTAAATGATGACCACGCAAACAGGCGGGCCTGCTATCAGCGAATAAGCGCACACCGTCCTGAGTACAATACTCCGGCTTGGGTATAGGTGGCCACTCCCCGTGCTCAGACCCCTTTCACCTTCCGGCGGGTCAGCGTCATCCGTCCGCGGCGGCGCTTTTGGTTAAAGGTGTCTTCCGTACGTTCCTGCCAGAAGCCTTTGAGGTAAGGGTCCCACAAGTCAGGCTTGAAAATAATTTGGTACTGCCGGTTGAATTCGGGCATGATGTCATTCGTAGGGTCACCGGCGAAGGAAGATTCCACGAGCGAGATGGAGTGGTCTTTGTAAATGTAGCCCCACAGGTCCATCCGTAGCGTAGAACCATCCGGGAGCTGGACGTAGCTGCGCCCTTCTACTTTTGATCCGGTGGTGGTGATGTACAACTGCATGGGCAGTTCCTTGTCGGAATGAATGCCCCCCACCGTCATAAAGCCTTCCCAGGTGCCATCGAGGGTACTTTGAGCGAATAACGGACTGTGCAAACAGCAGAACAACAGGGGGAGGAGCAATAGCTTAATGGGGGTCATGTCGGGTGGGGTAGAACTTAGCGCAGATTCGTAAAATACGTTTCTGTACCGTTTTGGTGGGTGAAGGGGGGCATTTTTAACTAATTCCTGGCGGATTTGGTTTTTTTTGCGCGGACGCAGGGGCAAAGTTTTCCTTTAAGGCCGGGAAACGGGTTGGTCCGGGATGGCTCGGCCCCGGGTAAATGGCTGTTTGGTTTTAACCATCCACTACAAGCTGCGTACCTTGCCGGCATGTCCACTTCCTGGCACGATAGCTTGCTCAGCACCCTGACCCTCGGTACTGCCCGCCAGGACCGGCAGGAGGAGCTTCACGCCTGGCTGGAGGCGCAGGAGGCTTTTGACCCTACCGATCCTCCGGGAACGGAAGAACAACTGCTGACCGCCTGGGCCATCACGGAGAGGCTGCAGCGATTGCAGGCACAGACGTTCATGCCGGAGACCCCGGTGGCGGCCCCGGTGGAAGACCGGCAGTATCCGCCCCCCCGGTTGTCCCGGGCATTGGCGTTAATCCTTACCGGGACGTACCCGCACATCCTGACGGAAGCACTTACGGTCCTGGAAGCACGCTCCCTGCTTTTTCCCCCGCACCTGTTGCCGGAGTTGCTGGAAGAAGCACAACAGCGGTTGGATGATGAACCAGAGACCGCTTTCCGGCTGCTCCGCGCCGGTGGCCAACGGGCCGCCTGGCTGGCGGGGCACAACCCCGCCTGGGAGGCCCTAAGCCCCGGCTACGCAGTGGCGGCGGCCTGGGCAAAGGAAGCAACCCCGGGGAAGCGGGCCGGCCTTTTGCGCCGTTGGCGCCAGACGGACCCCGTTGCCGCCAGGGAAGCGCTGGCTGACGTCTGGTCCGGGCAGTCCCCGAAAAACCAGGAAACCCTGGTCGCTTGCCTGGCCATCAACATTGGGTCGGAAGACTGCGGCTGGCTGCGCGCACAACTTGCCCCCAAGCGCAAAGGGGTGCGTCGGGCCATTCTGGAATTGCTCCTGCTGGCGGGAGAAACGCAGGCACTGAACGACCTGGTGGAAGTGGCAACAGCTGCTTTTGATGAACACGGAAATTTGGTTACCGTACTTAAGGATACCGCGGCAAAAGACATTTTGGCGGACTACGGCGGAATCAAACGGGGAGAAGACATTGGTGGTTATCTGCTGGGGGTATTACCACCAACTACCTTACCGGAACTAACGGACCGCTCGCTCCCGGAATTCTGGAACACCTTAAACAAAGCACAACTAAAAGCCGCAGCTGCGGCGCTGTTGCTTTACCCCGACCTGGCGGCAAGGAGCGAATTTGTCCGCTTCGCCCTACGCGCTAACCCCACCCAGCTTCCGGTGGAGCAAGTAGCAGCAATAACGGCGACTTTACCCCAGGAAGACTTCCTGGCTATTTTTCATGAGTTGCTTACCACGGAGCAACATGCACTGCATTACGGCAGCCTGCCGCGAATACTGGCACTGGCCCGTACCGAACCCTGGTCTGAACGCATCAGCAAAGCCTACGTGCATCAACTGGTCGCAACCCTGCGGGAGCTGAGCCAGCTTCCCTACACCTTGCAGCGCGACCTGCAGCAGCACTGGAAACTGAGCATCCCGCTCCTCGACCCTCACCTTTTGGGCTGGCTGCGCACTTATCTGCACAGTATGACGGAAAGGTCGGATAATTTTGGTCGGCTGGCGACGGAAATGTTGCAGACAATGGCTTTCCGGCGGGTGCTCTGGGAAGAATAGTCCGGCTCCGGCCGCTTTGGCTTAGCCGGGCAACATTTCTTCAGACCGCCAGGACTTGTCGTAGAATAGCCACCGCATTTTCAACTTCTTCCAGCTCGGCGTACAGTGGGGCCGGGGCCAGCCGGAGAATTCCTCCCTCGGTTCCGAGGAGATTGTCCTGCCGGTAATCGACCACGAGGCCGGCGGCGGAAAGTTGGTGCTCCAGGTCCGGCCGGTGGCCGGGGACGTAGATAGACAGCTGGGCACCGCGGGCTTTTTCGTCACGGGGGGTAAGAATGGTTAAGCCATCAAGCTGAGCGACCAGGGCGTAGAGCCGGTTGGTGAGTTGCAGGCTGCGCTCCCGAATTTTCGTCATGCCACCGGCTTTGGCGAACAGGGGCAGGGAGGCCAAGAGGGGCGCCATGCCCAGTACCGGGACGGTCGAAATTTGCCATCCGGCGGCACCTTGTTCTGGTCGGAACTCCCGCCGCATCAGAAAGCGGTCGCGCTCCCGGTGGCCCCACCAGCCGGCAAAACGGGGGAGCTCCTCGTCACTGGCGTGGCGTTCGTGCACAAATAACCCACCCGGAGCGCCCGGGCCACCGTTGAGGTATTTATAAGAACACCAAACGGCAAAATCAGCCCCCCAGTCATGGAGTTGGAGCGGGACGTTGCCAACGGCGTGCGCCAGGTCAAAACCAACTTTGGCACCGACGGAGCGCCCCGCCCGGGCGATGGCCGCCAAGTCGAAAAACTGCCCGGTGTAGTAATGCACCCCCGTCCACAACACCAGCGCCAGTTCCTCCCCGGCTTCCTGGATGGCTTCCAGGATGTCTTCGGTAATAATCGTGTGTTCCCCCGGGCGTGGCTTGACTTCAATTAAATCCGTCGCCGGGTCAAGACCATGAAACTTTAGCTGACTGATGATGGCGTGCTGATCAGAGGGGAAGGCTCCGGCTTCCATGATGATCTTTCGTCTCTGACCAGTAGGGCGAAAGAAAGAGACCAGCAGCAGGTGAAGGTTGACGGTGAGCGCATTGGCAACCGTGACTTCCTGGGGGGCGGCCCCGACGATACCCGCCAGATCGTCTTCGAGCCGCCGGTGAAAGCCGAGCCAGCCTCCTTCCGGGCCATCTCCTTCCCACCAGCCCTCTACCCCCCGGGTACGCCAGCTGGCCATTTCTTTTTCCAGCTCTGCTGCGGCCGCTTTCGGTTGCGGGCCGAGGGAGTTGCCACAGAGGTAAATTTTAGCGGCGGGGAGGTGGAAGTGGTTTCTGAGCATACGGCGGTGGATTTTTTTTGCGCGGCGGACCTCCCGGGCAGAAGGCTTACGTTTTGATTGGCTACTGGTCGGCAAGATAGGCTAAGCCTACTTCCCGAATCGTATCTTCAATATCGTGGTATTCATTTCCCGTCGCTTGTGGGTAGGCGCCACCGTCATAACGGAAGTCGGCTTGCACATTCTGGTGGCTTTCACGCGTGATGAGTGGCTTGGCGCCGGTCAGGCGGGCG
>JAUIIF010000427.1 GCA_030431945.1 Bacteroidia bacterium
CGTTACCTTCAGGCGGACGTTGGCCCGGTAGCACTTGTAGAAATCAAACAACTGCTGGTCTTCCGCCGTGAGGAGGGTTGGGTGAGCGGACTGATAACTGGAGGCGAAGCGTTGGGCCAGGTCGGGAAAGCCGAAGGCTTCCAGGTCGACGTACAGAAAGGCCACTTCATCCAGCACGTCCACCATCCGGAAGGCATCGTTAAATTCGATGCAGTCAAAAATCAGTGGTTTTCCCGCTTCCAGGAACACGTTGGCGGCGTGCAGGTCACCGTGGCCCTCTACGGTAAAGCCCCGTTGGCGGCGGTCGTGAAAACGCTGGTGGTGGTGGCGGAGAAAGGCGTGGATGGTCTCTATCCCCGCCAGGATGTCCGCCTGGCCGGTGACGCCCAGGTGCGGCAGCAGGAGCTCGGTGTACTGACTGATGTCACGAAAATCGTCGAGAGCTTTGATCGGGTTAAAGAGGGAGGTATCGGGGGTAGCACTTTGGTGAAAGACGGCTAATTGTTCGGCCAGCTGGTCGAGATGCTCCGGCAAGACGGCCCCGCGTCTGAGCAGGGTAACCATTTCCCACTTGCGGTCCACGCGCCGCATTTTGATGGCGTAGTCCAGGGAATCCGGTTGGTAGGGACCAAACTCCAGGCCCTCCCCACGGGTGTTGACCGCCACTACTTCTTCGTACAGATCAGGGGCTAGCCGCCGGTTGAGCAGCAATTCCTTTTCGCAGTAGTATTTGCGCTGGGCCAGTTCAGAAAAATCCAGAAAGGAGAACTGAATGTTCTTTTTCATTTTGTACACCTTCTCCGTCGTCAGCAGCAGCCAGGAGATGTGGGTCTCTATCAGTTCTGCCTCCGCCAGATCGGGGTGTTGGCGTAAGCGGTCAATTTGCTGTCGGGTCATTATCAAGGAATTCTTCGGCTGTTTCAACCAGCGTGTTCAGGGCAAGGGCGTCTGTCTCCAGAATGAGGTAGGGCTCCGGTAAGGGCTCGTAGAGCGCTTTTATTTTTTCGTAGACGGCCAGGTCCGCTTCGCTGTAGGGGCGTTTGCGGCTTACCCGGTCTTTGATGGCAGCCATACCGGTTTGCAGTTCTATCCACCGGAGCGGGCATCCGCAACTGCGGGCCAGATCGTGGTAGGGCTGGCGCAAACCCTGCCGGTAAAGGGTGGCATCCACAATCACGGTCTTACCGGAGCGGAGTAAAGCTTCCGTGCGTTCCTGCAGGATGGCGTAGACCCTGGCTTTATCTGCCGGATCGTACTTTCCCCTTAAGCCGATTTCTGCGCGAATAACGTCGCTGTTGAGGTGAGTGGCTCCCCGCCGCTCAGCGAGCGCGCGGGAAAACGTGGATTTCCCCGTTCCGGGCAATCCTACGACCATGATCAGTAGAGGCTTTTTCATCGTACGGTGCGCTTGGCAGCTGTGCTTTGCCAAAGATATCCGGTTGCCAGAAGCGGACTGCTGATCTAAAGCACCCCGGTTAGTGATAGAAGTCATAGTATTACGGTGGGCTTTTCCGCAGCTTGCGGTTGTTTTCCCATCCGGGCAACCAGGCGCTCGCCGGCCGTACAGCGCGGCACGGGTTGCGTTTGTCCGCAGCAGACCGGCGAAATCCACCTGCTGTTGCTTGCCCTGAGGGCAAGGCGCCCGGCTACGTAACCCGAAGACTAAATTACGACACCATGGAGTACCTCGTCGCAGGCACTATTGACACCGGCCGGGAGGCCACTTTTTCCGTGCGGGAGCAAAGCACCGCCTTCGGCATCCTGGAGCAGCAGCAAGCCCTGCCGAACCCCGCTGAACTGCTGCTGGGCGCTTTTGCGGCCTGCTGTTTAAAAAATGTCCAGCGTTTTTCCGGGTTGCTGGGGTTTAGCTACGAAAGTGCGAGGATAGAAGTGACCGGCATCCGGCAGGAAAAGCCCACAAAAATTGACGCTATCCGGTACGTGATTTACCTTCAGGGTGCGGACAGCCGGCTAAACCCCGAGCTTCTCCATAAGAACCTCCGGAAATTCGGAACCATTTACAATACCCTCAAGGAAACTTGCGACATTTCCGGCGAGCTGAAACTAACGGCGTAAAGCCTGCGCGCACCGGCTCCCGTCCACCAAGCCTGGCACCTGCGGCCGCGCCCCTTCCTTATGGCCGAATAAAGTATGCTCATCAAAAAACTACGTAAATTCACCAGCGAGGTACTGCGCATTCATGAGGGCGAATGGTTGGTGGTAGCCCTGTTGCAGTTGCAGATATTTCTGACGATTACGGTGCTCCTGACGGCTAAGCCGGCCGCCACCGGAATCTTTCTGACCAGCTACAGTGCGCGCCAACTTCCCTGGATGTACCTGCTTACCGCCGCCGCCGCGGGCCTTGTCTCCTACCTGTATTCATGGGCAATGAGCCGGTATTCCTTCCTGCGGGTCAACCTGGGCACACTGGCTATCTGCCTGCTGAGCCTGCTGACTTTTGCCATTTTGGAACCCCTGCCCGCCGCCCGGCGGGTCGTTGCCATCGGTTTATACCTTTGGGTGGGTGTGTTCGGGGTATTAGCCGCTTCGCAATTCTGGATGATGGCCAACCTGGTGTTTGACGTCCGGCAGGCAAAGAGATTATTCGGACTGATCGGCGCGGGGGCCATTTCCGGAGGCATCCTCGGTGGCTACCTGGCTTCTTTCCTCGCCGCAGGTTTCGGGATGGGCGGGCTGCTGCAGGGAGCAACCCTGATTCTACTGCCCTGCCTGCCGATCAGCTGGTACCTGTGGAGACATTACGTCCCCAAAACGGAAAAGTACCGCCCCGAGCCCGCTGCGGCGGAGGCGGAGTTATCTCCCGCCAAACTCATCCTGGGTTCCAGGCACCTGCAGTTGCTTTGCGCCATCATTGCCCTGAGCGTAATTACGGCCAAACTGGTAGAGTTTCAATTCAGTTCCTTTGCTGCCCGGCAGCTGGAAGGGGCGGCAGCCCTGACTGCCTTCTTCGGCTTTTGGTATTCGACCTTTAACGTCATCGGTCTGGTCCTGCAGCTGTTTTTCACCCACCGCATCTTTCAGCGCTTCGGCGTCGGCAATACCCTCGCTATTTTGCCGGCCGGCCTGGCCGTGGGGGCCGGGCTGATGTACGTTTATCCCGGTCTTCAGATGGCGACCATGAGCAGGCTGATTGACGGCAGCCTGAAACAAAGCCTCCACCGGGTGGGCATCGAAATGCTCTTCGTACCGGTAAGCCCGGAGGTGAAACGCCGGGTAAAAACGTACCTCGACGTACTGGTGGATACGCTGGCCGGGGGGCTGGGCGGTCTGCTCCTCCTCCTGCTGGTGGATGGCCTGCACCTGCCCCTGGCTAAAGTCAGTGTTTTCATCCTTCTCTTTTCGGTAGCCTGGCTCGTCTGCGTGCTGCTCATGCGGTCCGCCTACCTGAATACCTTTCGCAAGGCACTGCAGCAGTTCCTCCCGGAAACGAAACTCGGCAAGCCGGTCACGAATCACCGGAATCTCCTGGCGGGACTGTTGCACCTGCTGGACTGGTCGACCCGAAAAAGTGAGGAAGACCAGTTGCTTTTCGCTCTGGCACGTAAGGAAATTATTAATCTCCGGGAGTTTAAGCGTCCGCTCCTGCGCCTCCTGACGCACCCCTCCCCTGCCGTCAGAGCCGCAGCCTTACGCTGCCTGAGTAACTGGCACCCGACGAAAATAAAACTGAAGGCAGATCGCTTTTTGCAGGACCCTGCCGTTGCCGTAAACATCGCCGCCCTGGAGTTTGTCATTAGTCATGCTCCCCGCACCTACGAGGCACAAATCCGGGAGCTCCTGGAGGCGGGAGACCCGGGCACGTCCGGGCGTATTTTCCTGAAACTTCTGCAGGAAAGCAAGCATAATAATGCCCTGGGTGCTTATTGGGACCTGGACGCTTACTTTGCGCAGCAAGTAGCAAGTTTACCGCAACGACCGCCTGCGCAGCGCAGGGAATGGACCATCGTTTTGCTGAAAGCAGGCATCCTCCGTCCGCCCCTCCAGGAAGAGGAATTACTCCTGGCAGCACTTGCCGCAGAACAACAGCCGGCGCTGGTGGCTACCGCTATCCGGGCTGCGGGGGCGACCCAGGATCCCCGGTGGCTGCCCCCCCTGGTCAGGTTATTGTCAGTGCCCCGGCACCGCCCCTGCCTAAGACACGCGTTGGCAGGTTTTGGTGAAAACCTCCTCCCGTTGCTGGCGAAACTCCTGGAACAGGAACCTCCTGCGCTGGAAGCGGCCCGCTACTTGCCCGCAATTCTAAAAACCACCGGTCAACCAAATTCAGTACCCTTGCTGCTTGCCTTGGTGGAAAAGCATTACCCGCAGGATTTACGGATGAGAAAAGAGGTGTACCGGGCCCTGAACACCCTGCAGCGCGAGGTGCCGCAACTTGCCGTTCCTTCCGGCAGCCTCCGCCGGCTGCTTGACCGGGAGATAAAGTTGGTCCACCAGCTGCAAGAAGCCATCCTGCTGCAACGGGCCCTGAGCGTGG
>JAUIIF010000428.1 GCA_030431945.1 Bacteroidia bacterium
TGGAGCAGGATGTCAACGAGAGCACCTTCGAAGGTGTAGATAGCAACGGCAAAGTCGAAACCTACGTCAACACCGTTGTAATCGTAATCGAAAGAAACCGTACCAGCTTCAGAGAAGGTGTAGAAAGCGGAAGCTTCGAATACCGGAGGCAAAGAGCCGAAGGTGGTGAAGGTCAGGGTCGTTTCCGTAAATTCTACGATAGACGTCTGATCGTCAAAAGGAGGCTCGTCGTTAATGATCCAGTTTTCAGGAGCAAAGTCACCAACGAAACCGAAAGTATTGTTGTCTTCCTGACGAACAGCTACGGTGTAAGTGAACTCACCACAACCGTCAACGATCGGGCCGTTGCTTGGGTCGCTGTCCTGTACGATAACTTCGAGGTTGCTGAAGTCAAGACAGCCGCGCTCACCGAGGAGTACCATTTCAGGAATAACGAGACCCTGGCAGTTTTCGTTCAGGGTAAGGTTGATCGTACCGAGACAAGCCAGGTTAGGATCAGGAACGTTGTCACCGTCTACGATAACCGTAACGTCACAAGTTTCGCTGCCGGAAGTCAGGGTAACTACAGATTCGCCAATGTCAGCACAGCCGAAAGAAGACTGGGAAAGAACAACAGCTTGGCCTTCGCAGAAGACAGCACCTTCAAGTACCAGGTCGTCAGCAGTGATCGTAGCTTCAGCGTCTTCATCAAGAGAAACGTTGATGGATTCTTCACAGTCGAAGTCAGCCACACAGTCGATGCCACTAGCTTCACCGGATACACAAAGCGTGAAAGCCATCATTTCGCCGCTGATCTCACCTTGATCGAGACCGTTGTCATCTCCTACATAGAGGGTCCAGGTACCGTCAAGGTCATCGCCCTGCGCGAAGAAGTCGGCAAAGCTGGTCAGCAGTGCGCCGGTAGCGTCACCGGGAAGGGTGGTACCGTCGCCGTTAGGGAAGTAGTCACATACACCGTCTTCCACACAGACAACCTGGCCGGAAGCACCCATTTCTTCGGCGTCGGTAGCGTTACCGTCGGCGAAGTTGATCGGGCCGTCTTCGGAAAGGTCAGCGTTGTTACCTACACCAGCGTCAAGGGCATTTCCTGGCTCAGACAAGAGCGGGAGGATGTCACCGTTAGGCGCTTCCAGCAGGATGGTGAGGTCACCAGCCCAGGTGTGGTTGATTTTTGTCATTACCGTAACGTCATCAATCGTTGCACCGGCAGGTACGTCAACGTCAACGGAAATGCTGGCCATGTCAGCCAGTAAAGGGTTAGATGGATTGTAAACGTTGTCTGGAATAGCTACGGCCATTCCGTCAGGAGACTCACCACAGTTTTCGAAAGCAACGGGCTCACCGCCGCCACCGCCACCGGTGTCACAGCTTCCTTCAGAAACAGAGATGGTTGCTACCCAGCCACCTTGCTGAACAGATCCGTCGCTGTCAAAAAGGAATTCGAGACAGCCGTCAACAGCAGAAGTGAATGCACCGAGCGAAACGTCACCGTTACCGTCAGTTGCATCCGTACAGTTGAGACCGGCACCAGCGTCATTGTCATCACCGGCGTAAGTACCGTCTCCGCCGTTAGCGTCGCCAGTAACCGTCAGGTTATCAAAGCAGGAGGAAATCGTGCTGGCTTCCACATCGAAAGCCGTGAACGTTACCGTAACCGTTCCGCCGTTCGTGGCACAAAGGGTTAAGGTAGAGAGTTCGTTCGCAGCGTAATCACCACCTTCTCCACCGGAGTCCGTGTAAGTATCACCGTCCTGGAAATCGTCACAGGCGGTCAGGGTTGCATCACCTTGTACTACCTGTGCAGACAGGCCCGCGACCAAAAACACGGATAGCAGGGTGAGCAATGAGTGGCGGTACCAAGCCGCCTTGGGTAAAGATCGTAGCATAGTTAAGATCGTCTAAATTGTTGAGATTATTTTACGCGAATTCGCTTAGTTACACCAGAAAAGAACAGCTTTTAAAGGGGCCCGAAATGTAGGTCGTGGGCACCTGATAGAAAACACATTCTTTCCTAACGGGGTACAAAGTATCAATTCCCTGGGAAACTGAGCGAATTACACCTGAAAAAAAGTTCTTTTTTACCGTAAAAAGTCGATTTAAGCCCCTTTCGCGTGAACAATTGGTAAAAAAAACGTTCCGTAAGTTCATTGTCCCGTCACCCGACGGTGCATGGGCTTAAGCTGTTTTCAGCTGCCGGAACCGGCCATTGCCCTCCGTTTCCCTCCCCTGCCGCCATCCGCTTGCCTGCACCAGCGTCCGCGCCCGCATTTTATCCTTACTAACCCTACGCCGGCGGGTACGTGCAGGAACGCGGGAGCTGCTGCCGGACTAACACAGCGAAAATTAAATGCACTAAAAAATTTTCTTGCTGTGTTTTTAACCACAATTAATTGTAAGTTTGCCGGCCAATGGCTACGCTAACCGAACGCTTCGTCCAGAACACCGTTGCTGAACGGCTAAACAAGGAATACTACCGTCGTAAACCGGCCTACGTTAATACGGAGGTCTACACCAGGTTAAAGCGGGCGGATGTTTTGCTGGCCTTCATGCGTACCCGTAAACGCCCGTACGTTGTGGTCGTAGAAGCGAAGAGCCGGACCACGATTCACCAGTTGAAGCTCCGGGAGGAGCCCCGCCGCATTCGGTGGGCAGGGCGGGTAAGTGCGCTGGTCCTGATCGTGGGGCTTTCTGCTATTCTGGGCTACCAGTGGTACTTCAATGCGATGAATACGCTCTTACTGCTTAGTGTCTTTGTTCTTGGCTCCAGCCTGATCTCGGCCATAATGCGGAAACTGGAGCTCAGCGCCCTGGGGTCCATTTCGGCCATCGAGCAACTTGGTCGTTACCCGGCGAATGAAAAATGGATTGCCGTCGGGGAGGATACTTTCGTTCGCCCGGAAGAATACGAAATGCTGAAAAGACAGTGCCGCAAGAACGGGCTTGGCCTGCTGGTGGTAACTACGGGCGGGAAAATGAGGCGCATCCTGAATCCTGAGCCACGGCACACTTTTAATGACTACCTGAGTGCTTACGGAAAGCGGGCGGCGATCCTGAAGGTCATTGACCGCAAGCCGGATTACGGTCCGACGCCACCTGAGCGGGCTAAAAAGCGGCGACAACTGCTCAATGCCTCCGTGCTGCTGGCGATCGTTGGCTTGCTGGGCTTGCTGACTTACGAAGAGCGGTACCGCCCCATTGTCCCCGATCCTTTTGCCGACAGCTATCACGCCGAGGCGTCTTACCCCCAGTCTGCCGAAGCCGACACCTCCGGAGGCCGCCCTGAACTTCCCGATGCGGTGGGCGCGGCCGCAGGTGCAGGGTCCGTTGCGACGCCGGCGCCGGACAATTGCCAGGCCCTGGTCATTACCGAACGTTCGTTCCTGGTGGTCGACGCGATTCTCCAGACGGACAAGGCGACGCGGCGGCTGGCAACCCTTTCCGCTGCCGGGATCAGGGGGCTGCAACGCATCCCTACCGACTGCCTGAACAGTTGGCCGGCGCCTGGTCGCGAAGCCTTATATATAGACACTTTATTTTCCAACCGGGCTGCAGCCGCAAAAGCGGCCCGCCGGCACAATGACCGGCTGCGCGACAAAGGGCTTGGCGCTGCGTACGGGAAGCCCGTCAAGGTGCGTCCGCTGAAATGATGGGCGTACCGCAGGAAGAATCGCTGTTTCCACCGCGGCTAACAGGTTTCTCCACCGCTTTCCACCGCCTTACTAACAGCTTTTTCCACAATTTATGTGGGGATTTCCCTTCGCCTGCGAATCAGCTTTAGCTTACCTTTGCTTACCAAGATTATGGCCAAGGACAGAGAAAACTCCCGCCGCGCTAACGGCGCGGCCAATGCAAGCAGCTCCTGGAGCTCCCGCAGTCGCCTGCAGGAGGCCAACCTCCCCGAGTTCAGTAAACTACCGCCCCAGGCCCCCGACCTGGAAGAAGCGGTACTGAGCGCGATCCTGATCGAAAAGGAGGCCATGACCAAGGTACTCGACATTCTCGAAGCCGAATCTTTTTACAAGCCCGCCCACCAGGCCATTTACCGGAGCATGCGCCGGTTATTCGAGCGCAGTCAGCCCATCGACCTGCTTATGGTCATGGAGGACCTCAAAAAAGCCGAAGAACTCGAGCTCATCGGAGGGGCCTCCTACCTGGCGCAGCTGACGAATAAAGTGACCAGCTCCGCCAACATTGAGTACCACGCGCGCATCATTACGGAGAAATTCATTCAGCGCGAGCTCATTCGTACCAGTACCGAAATCATCCGGGAAGCTTACGAAGACAGTACTGATGTGCTGGACCTGCTGGACAAAGCCGGCAACTTCGTCTTTGAAATCACCGAGCGCAACATGGGCAAGCAGGTGGCCGACATGGGCTCCCTGGCCAATCAGCTGCTGGAGCAACTCACCATGCTGCGGGAAAAAGAGGACGGCCTTACCGGGGTGCCTACGGGCTTTACCGAGCTTGACCGGCTGACCT
>JAUIIF010000006.1 GCA_030431945.1 Bacteroidia bacterium
GTGAAAGACTAGGTGCACCGGGTTATAGCTGTTCACCGGTTTCAGAATCCCGTAGTTCGGCGTTTCCTCCTCTTGCTGAAAGGTGCCGAAAAGCCGATCCCAGATAATGAGGGAAGAGCCATAGTTGCGGTCCAGGTATTTTGGTTCGGAACCGTGGTGAACCCGGTGGTGGCTGGGGGTAACGAAGAAGTATTCAACCGGCCACCACAGCTTACCGATTAATTCGGTGTGGACCCAAAACTGGTAAAGGACTCCCAGCTGCATACAAATGAAAAACACGAAGGGGTCGAACCCCAGCAGAGCTGCCGGGATAAAGAAGATGACCTTGATGTGCTGCGTCCAGGAAAGCCGGAAGGTGACGGTAAAATTATACTGTTCCGAACTGTGGTGGGTAACGTGGGTAGCCCACCAGAACCGTTGTTCGTGGGCAATCCGATGGGCCCAGTACCGGCAAAAATCCACCACCAGGTAACAGGCAACGAAGCTCCACCAAACGGATGGTACGTAGAGCGGAGTCAGGTTGTAAAAGAAAAGAATCACGCCGAAGGTCAGGGCCTTCACCAGCGCCGTACTTACCAGGTAGCCCAGCCCGACCCCGGCACCGGCCAGGCCATCCTTGAGGTCATATTTATACTTTTCCGCTAAGTCCGAGGTGTCGTTTTGCAGTACTCGCTTGGCGAGTTCCTGGCGGTACTCCCGGCGTCGTAAGTACCATTCCAAAACGGTAAAAAACACCAGTAGTGGAGCAGCGTAGAGGACCAGTGGCGGAAAATCGAGCGCAATAATATCTTCGTAAGAATAAATTGGCTTCATCATGGGCGCGGACGCAGGTGCGGCAGAAGGTTAGGACAGCAAGGTACGGTGCCGGCCCGCAATCTGCCCTAAACTTTATTTCCTGCTCCGGTGTGTGTTCCGGAAAGTGGACCACAGAGGGGTGGCCGATCGGCCTTACAGCTCTTCGTTAAACCGGTAGCCTACCCCCCAGTTTGTCAGGATGTATTTGGGGTTTTGCGCATCCGGCTCAATTTTTGTCCTCAGCCGGTTGATGTGTGAATTGACGGTATGCTCGTAGCCGTCAAAGTCGTAGCCCCAGATCAGGTTGAGAATTTTACTACGGTTATAGCTCTTGCCCGGGTTGGCGGCCAGGAGACTGAGCAATTCGAACTCTTTGGGTGACAGATCAATCCGGGTGCCACCAATCGTCACCTTCCGCTTATCCAGGTCAAGCACAAAATCACCGTAGGCATAAATGGCTTTTTCCTCCTCGGGGGATTTGGTCGGCCGGTTCAGGGCCGTACGGCGCAGCAGGGCCTTTACCCTGGCAATAAACTCCCTGATGGAAAAAGGCTTGGTGAGGTAGTCATCCGCCCCCATCTCCAGGCCCAGTACTTTATCGAATTCTTCGGATCTGGCCGTCAGCATCAGGATGGGGGTTGTCACTTCCTTCCCGCGGAGGCGCCGGCAAATCTCAGTGCCCTCCATTCCCGGTAACATAATGTCCAGAATAATCACATCAAAGTGCTGGTTCAGTGCCAGCTCTAATCCGATGTTTCCGTCGGCTACGGCCGTTATTTCACA
This sequence comes from Bacteroidia bacterium, assembly GCA_030431945.1. Classification (GTDB taxonomy): domain Bacteria; phylum Bacteroidota; class Bacteroidia; order Chitinophagales; family Saprospiraceae; genus Neolewinella. The sequence continues at coordinate 1,579 of JAUIIF010000006.1, forward strand.
GCCGAGATCAGCCATGTGAATCCGTAAAAGCTCGACAATGTCATGGTCGTCTTCGACGACCAGGGCGGTACGTTTCATATCCTATGCTCTTTCCTGCGGCCCCTGTTCCACCGCGTAACTACCAGTAGAAATGCACCAAGATGGGAATAGGATTAACGTACTTCCATAAAACCATGGCCTAGTGTAGCGAAGCGGACACTTCCTCCATAAATCCTTACGCCACCTTTATCCTCTACCAGTGTAACTAGCTAGCAGTCAACACCTTAAATCCTCAACACAAATTTGTCCTAATCCTGTGATAATTCTGTGAATCCTGGCAAGGGTTGTAGTGAATATATTTGGAAGACATCCGATATCATCTGGGTATTCCCTCGTCATCGGTAGCTACTCCAGGCATATGTTTTGCCGGCCACTGCGGGCGGTTAAGATTTTCTCAAAGGATTGATTAGCATATTTAAGTAGTAGTATTTTCCTATAGTGAATATTGAATTTACTGCCCCTTCGGTACCTGCCGAAGGGGCTTTTCCTGGTACTGTCCGGGTAGAGTACAGTTTTAAGATTTTATTTGCTGATTCTTTGAATATCTTGGAGTCTACCCATTTTTCTGAAAAACACAAGACATACTAATGAAACCCTATTTCCTCCTCAGCTTCCTCTTCCTTTGTTCTGTTTGGCTGTCCGCACAGCCAAGCCAGGCTAATTTAATCACCTTTTCTGCGCCGGCTCCTCTGAGGACCGGAGAAGTACTGCAAGATTTACCTGCATTTGGCCTGCCACCGGGCCATCAGCTGCATAAGCAGTACGAGCATACGGGGGCTGATGGCCTTCGCCACGTCAAGTATCACCAGTATTACCGGGGCCGACGTATTCTTAACGCGACGATCATATTCCACCTTAACGCACGGGGCCAGGTAGTCGCCACGAACGGCCGGCTGGCCGGCTTCACTACCCTCGAGCTGAAACCCGGCCTGCCTTCAGTTACAGCAGCACAACGAGCAGTGGAGATAGTGGTAGCTCAGGAAAAAAGCCGCCACGCCACTCCCCTGGCCGCCGCAGACCTGCGGGTACCCCACACCAGCAGCGTCATCGTCAGCCAGGGATACCCAAAACCAGGTGGCCAGTTTGTCCCCGCCTATCAACACACCGTAAAGGCAGTCAACCCTGCCTTACCCGTGAACACAACCGTGTTGATCAATGCAAGGAACGGTCAGGTAATTGCTGCTATTTCCAACATTCACTCCACCACGGTAACCGGCACCGGCAGTGGCCTGCAAAACCGTAACGTAGCCATTGAAGTGGATTCCGTCAGCGCAAATCGCTACGAGATGCACGACAAAACCCGGGGGCTGGGGGTTTTGGCCTACGATCTGCTGTACGAACAAACACCTTTTGATGAAGACAATGTTTGGGATAACCCGGCAGAAGCTGCCGCAGCTATGGTGGATGGGTATTACGGCTCCCTGAAGTTCTATGACTTCCTGCAGGACAAGTTCGGTCGCAACAGCCTGGATGATGCCGGCGTGCCCCTGGTTTCCAACTTCAACCTTAACAATTACGTGAATGCCTTCTGGGACGGAGAGTCCGCTACCTACGGTAACGGAAACTGCGAAAATTACCAGCCACTGACCACGCTGGACGTGGTCGGCCACGAATTTGCCCACGGTTTAACCCAGTACACTTCCGGCCTGATCTATCAGGATGAATCCGGTGCCCTGAACGAAAGCATCAGTGACATTCTGGGCAAGGCGCTTGAGTATGAGGTCACTCCGGGTACGTTCAACTGGAAAATTGGTGCAGCCTTACGTCGAAACCCCGGCGTCAATTTTTTCCGGGCCATGGATGATCCGGAGGAGCGTGGACACCCAAAGCTGTACCGGGGAAACAACTGGCGTACTGGCCCCGGAGACGCCGGCGGTGTCCATTCCAACAGCGGGGTATTCAACTTCTGGTTCTACCTGCTGGTGGAAGGAGGCCGTTCCGTCAACGAAATCGGCGACCGCTACAATGTCGCCCCCATTGGCTGGGAGAATGCCCTCCAACTCGTCTACCTTCTGGAAGCTGCCTACCTCACTGAATCTTCTGGTTATCCCGAAGCCTACGAACTCTCACTGGCAGCGGCAACGGCGTTGTTCGGCGCCGACAGCCCCGACTATGCCGCCGTCGTTAATGCCTGGAAGGCCGTCGGTTTACCGGCTGCTCCCGACCATAACGGCGGCAATCCTGTTGCCCTCAATTTCATCAGCACCCCTGTCAACCCCGGCGCTACCTTCGATTTCCGGTTCTGCCCCGCTGAGCTGGCCGGCCTCAGCATCACCTTTCTGAACGACAGCGACTCCACTATTCACCGGGGCGCTACCCTGAGCGGAGAAATCATCTTCTCCTCTTTTGGCGAAGCCGGGCCCGCTACCGACACCCTTACCATTACGAACCGTCTGCTCACGGAAGACCTGGGACCGGGCGAAGAAATTAACCTGCCGGCACCCTACCCCGGCTCCGCAGATAGTGAGTTCCTATCCGTAGCAAGCACCCTGCATTTCTCCGCTCCCGGCGACCTGAACTACCGGGTTACCTCCAGCAATTTCATCTTCTTAAACGTACTGGAGGAGTTGGAACTGAATTTCTTCAATGCCGACTACAGTTCGCCCTGTGGAAGCGATCAGTTTTTAGAAAACGATTTCTACAGCATTGGCCTCCCCCGCTGTGCGGGAGGGTCTACGGGTACCATTCGCATCATCTACGCCAGCCCCGACGATGCCGTTTTTCTGGAGCGGACGCTTGAGGATGAAACCACTTCCGCCCTAACTTTTTTCAATCCATTTGCAGAGGCTGATGTTGCCAGTCTGGGGAACCTCAATCAGGTGACGCTGCGAATCGTTCATTTTGACGGGGATACGGAAACCCTCCTGTACGAAGAGCCGCTTTACAGTCGCTTTGCCAATACTTTCAGCTCCCCCGCCAGCGTGGACTTTACGGATACCCTGCGCGCCCAGTATGACCTTGCCATACGCCCCGGTACCGCCGTCGTTGCTGATTACCCGGAAGGAAAATTACGCCTCCGCAATGACAATGATTTCCCGGTTATCCCTGCATGTATTCCGCTCCGGGATTACAGCCGTATGCTTAGCCGCAATGAGGCCCGGGAACTCACCACGATTTCGCTGTGTGTTGATGCTGCCTCGATTGAAAATCCGCACCTGACGTTCGATTTGCAGTTGCTCGATAATCCGGCCCACAGCTTTGCCGACAACGCCTACCTGCACCTGGTCAGCGTTTATGCCGATAGTACCGCTTTGCTGGATACCCCCATTTCAAGCACTGGCGTCGGTACGCAAACCTTTGAACTTCCGCTCGCGCCCGGCTTCAGCGGAGAAATCATGCTACAGGTCGCCGTCAACGGGACGACTGCCTTTCTCGACAATATCGGGATCCGCTCCGGCACGCTCCTCTCTACCCGGTTACCCGAGCAGCATAACTTCGGTATTGCCTACGGTAATCCCGTCACTCATCAACTGGAGGTCCGGTCGGACCGAGACCTGCCGGCCGGCAGCACCATTACGCTTTTTACCGGAGCGGGGCGCGCAGTCCGTCAGGTGCCGGCGGGTCTGCGCCGGACCACGCTGGACGTAAGCCTGCTGCCCGGGGGCATTTACTTTCTGGCCATTTCTGATGGCCGTACTTTTCGGTGGACGGGCAAAGTCGTCCGCATGCATTAACACAATCGGGCGCGATCGCAGGTGCAAACACTGCTTGTTTATCCCTTCCCCGGCACCGGCGGCCGCGCCTGTATGCTTAATGCCCTCCCTGCTTATAAGCCAATCGCCTGATCATCAGCAGTGCGGGCTACATTGATAAAGAGCAACAGTCCGAGTAAAAACAACACCTGACCAATGAGGCTGAAAACGCCGGTGGCCAGGTAGGCCGCGGTGATGTTCTCCAGGTTGAGCAGCGCATTTTGCATGCCTACCGTCAGTGCAGTATTCGCAATGGACGTTAGCAGCGTAATGGCAGAACCAATCACCATAAAGTTCGTTCCGTTTCCGGGATGCTTCTTAAGCGCAAGCGTACTGACGATCAGGGCAAAGACGGCCATGAGTGGCCAGACAAGTTGCATCAGCGTGGTAAAAAACATATTCATAATACGGGTGGTTGCTCACCCAAGATACTTCAGCTCCCTTGAAAACCTTTGTACTTTTTGATATTGACGGCACCCTGCTTTATTCCGAGAAAGTGGACAGCCGTTGTTTTGCGGCTAGCTACGAAGCGGTTTTCGGCGAACGCTTTCCTACGATTGACTGGCGGAAATTTCCGGAAGTAACGGACCACGTCATTTTCCGAACGGCCTTCCGGCAACATTTCGGGCACTACCCTACGGAGGCGGAACGATCCGTGTTTGAGGAGCATTACCTGGATGCCCTGCAAGCGGCGCGCGCACAGCGCCCGGAGGAATTTCTGGAAGTTCCCGGTGCCGTTGCCCTTTGGCACCAACTCGAACAGGATGAGCGGTACCTGACGGGCATTGCCACCGGTGGCTGGCAGCGGCCGGCGGCCCTGAAGCTGGCCCACGTGGGCATCCCTCCCGAGCCGGCTTTCGCCGGCTACGCCAACAATCAGTTTTCCCGGGTAGACATCCTGCAAATGGCCATCGACAGGGTGACCGCCGAGTATGAAGTCGACCATGTTGTCTACGTCGGCGATGCTGTTTGGGATGTTACCACGACCCAAAAAATGAACCTGCCCCTCATCGGCGTACGACGGTCCGGAGATCATCATACGCTCCACATCGCCGGGGCAAGCAGGGTCATCACGAACTATGCTCCGCCTACCGCTTTTTTGAGCCACCTGGCCGAAATTACCGGCGCCTGAAAAAATGTTGTTTTTATTTCTCCTGCCTTAACCAAAGAAGGTAGCGTTGCCGCCCGTAAAAGGCCCCAAAGCGCCACCTAAAGCGTGTTCAGCAGAATATAATTTCCCACAGCGGTTCCAGGCAGTGACCTAACCAATTAATGTTTCGTCTAAACTTGTGCCGGAACGAAATTCAACCGATCTTTGCGGCGCAAAAACGAGGGGCTCAATAATCCCATGAACTGCCCTTTGCCAAATTCCCTTTTTTTACTTCGAAAATTTACTGAACCATGCGTGCATCACAAAACATCCCCTTCAGCAATTCTTACCGGATGACGCCGGCCCAGCGTCGTCTTTCTGCGGCCCTGACTGGCCCCGGAATGCGTAAGGATGCCCGGCGCAGTGCTATGCCTCCGGCCCGTAAAGCTGAATTGATCGCTGCCGTAACCGGCAGCCTGTTAATCGTTAGCCTGATTGCCGGATTGCTGGCACTCTAAGCAAGATTTCCCCCTTTAAAAAGACAGCCCGTCTCCCTGCAATACGGGAGGCGGGTTGTTTTATTTTACTTCCCTTATTTTCCCGACAGCAGTCCGCCGGTAAGGATTAATTTTCCGTCAGGGTTTCTGCAATATCCGTATTAGCGGCCTGGATAGCGGGTATAACCGCCGCCAGAAAGCCGATTCCCAGTGCCGCCACCAGTAGCCATCCTTCTTCGGGGAGCAGGCGCCAGGGTGATAAGCTGTAACGGAAATCATCAGAGATGTTAGCGGCCATAACCGAAAGGATACCGTGGCTTAGCAGAAGCCCGAGTACGTAACCGATGGTGGCTACTATGATACCTTCCAGGATTATCAACAAGAATAACTTTCCCCGGCCCGCTCCCATCGTCCGCAGCAGTGCCAGCTCGTAGCGACGTTCCCGCAGGGAGGAAAACAGGGCAATAAAAATACTGAGCGCAGAGACGACGGTGATGGCCAGTACCAGCATTCCGAGGATTCTCTGGCCTGAATCAAATTGCCTCCGGACTTCACTGATTTCATAGGCAGGGTTGGCGGCCAGCAACTCCGTATTCTCGTTTATGTTGCGGGGGAAGTTAAGTGCCTGAAAACTGCTGGCATTTCGGTAGCGAACCAGCAAGCTGGTGATTTCGCGTTCCGGATCTTCCTCAAGCAGGGAAGCAGGAGCGTGGTCTGCAGTGTGATCGTGGGCCTGGTGGTGGTGCTCCGCTTCGTCATCGCCGGCCTCATCGTGCCCTTCGTGGGAGTGCCAGTACGTCTGGTTGGTCGTTAAAACCAGTTGGTCCATCACCGTGCCACTTGGTGCCAGTATCCCCACCACCGTAAAGTCATCGTCGTGCTCGATGTTGTTCTCCTCCCCTTCGTCAATTATTCCGTGGTTGGACTTAAACGTAGCGCCCAGGGAGAGATCGTGTACCCGTGCCACTTCTTCGCCGACAACTACTTCGAAGTCATGCTGCCAGAGCTGGCCACTCCCGAGGCTGGCACCGTACCAGTCGAGAATTTTTGGCTGCGTACCAACGATTCGGTAGCCCTTATAGCTGTCGCCGACGGAAAGGGGGACCACGTCTTCCACAATCGGATGCTTAGGGTTGAAGAAGGCCTTAACTTTCCCCAACTGGATATTACCAGTGGCGTACCCGACGTGGTACATGCTGTTCAGCGTCAATTCCAGCGGACTTCCCTTGGCGCCAACCACCAGATCGATCCCCGCCAGGTTATTATCGAATTGCTCATCCGCCTGTTTGCGGAGCGATACCAGCAGGGAGATCAGTCCGATACTGAGCGCAAAGAGTAAGACGCTTAACAAGGCATTGAGCGGCTTAAACGTCAGGTTTTTCCAGCTTAAGCGTAGCAAATTCATAAGCGCGTTTGTTGAGGGATCAGGCTGGTCAGCCGGTTATCGTGGGTGACAATGAGCAGCGTTGCGCCCACCATTTTCGCCTGTTCCGTTAGCAGACTGACGACCTGGGCGGTATTCTCATCGTCGAGGGCCGACGTTGGCTCATCAGCAAAAAGTACGGCAGGCTCATTAATCAGGGCACGGGCAATCGCCACCCGTTGCTGCTGGCCAACGCTGAGTTTGCCCGGCAGGGCATTTGCCTTGTGCTGCAGGTCCAGTTGCTCCAGCAAACCATACATTCGGGAGGCAGCAAAAGCCTTGCCGGAGAGTTGCTGCGCCAGCCGCAGGTTTTCAGCGACCGTCAGGGCCCGGACGAAGTGGGCCGTCTGAAAAATCATCCCGATGTGCTTACCCCGGAACTCGTCCAGCGCCGTACCTGACAGGGCCCCCAGGGACTGCCCGTTAATGATAACGTCTCCGCTGGCCGGACGGCGCAAGCCCGCCAAAAGCTGCAGCATGGTTGTCTTTCCGCTCCCCGATTTACCGAGTAGCAGGCGTGTTTCACCGGCACCACAGGAAAGGTCAGGAAATTGAAACCTTTCACCGTCCGGGTACTGAAAACTGAGGTCCTTGGAAGTTAGCATAAATAATTATCAGGAATGGCCAAGATAAGGTGGCGCGCACGCAGGTCCGGAGATAAAAGTGAAAAAGCGGGGTTTTGGCAAGATAATTACCTAATTACGGGAAAGGTTCAATTTTTTTCGCCGTCAGGCTCAGCCGTTTACCTGCCGTCGTCCTCCCCCACCCGGCAACTGGGCAAGCCAATAACTTGACTACGCGCAAACTTGCGTTTATCTTCGCTCCATGTCCAGCCTTCCTTTCTTCCGACACCGGTTGCTCCTCCTATTGGTCGCTTGCACCTGCGGCCTCGCCTCCTCCTCCTTATCAGCACAGGACGGCCTGTTTCCTGCTTACGACATTCGCAGCCGGCTCATGGGAGGAACGGGGCTTGCCGCACGGGGAATTGATGCCCTTTGGACAAACCCTGCCGGTCTCTCCCACACCGAGAAAAAGAAAATACAGGCGGGCGCCACTGCCGAGCAGCGCTTTGGCCTGAGTGAACTCAGCATGGCCAACATCGGAGCCGCCTACGGGCTGGGCAGTGGCGGTATCGGCCTGCAGTTGGGCAGCTTTGGTTTTGCCACCTACCAGGAAACCCGGGTCGGACTGGCCTACGGTCGTAAGCTCACCGACAAGTTCAGCGTCGGTGCAGAGTTCACGGGCTTTGCCACCAATACGGAGGGCTACGCAAGTACTTTTGATGTCACCTTCGGCCTGGGCATCCAGCTCGAGATTGCGCCGGAAATCCACGTGGCTACCCGGATTTTCTCCCCCTTCCGCACCGAGCGGCTACCGGATGAATATTTGCCGCAGCTGCTGGCCATCGGCCTCAGTTACCGCCCATCCGATCAGGTAATCCTCAACGCAGAGGTACACCAGGATACGGACCACCCCCTGCGCGTGCGCGCCGGCGTGGAATACTTGCCGGCCGAGGAATTATCCATCAGAGTGGGGATCGCCACGCAAGCCTCCGAGTTATCCTTTGGCCTCGGCTACGAAATCATCGAGGGGCTGGACCTCAGTGCGGGCGCCGTCTGGCACGAGGTGCTCGGCGTCTGGCCGGGCATCGGGGTGCGCTGGCGCTAGTACCTTGTCAAGCAGGTCTTTGTCCCGCATCCGCGGCGTCTTTTCGCGCTGGGCGTCATTGCACAAGTGCCTCCGTAGCTACGGCTGTGAAGGCACTTATTGGCCTAGCCAATCACGATAATCCACCAGCGCCTGCTACGCACAAATCTACCTGACAAGTCACTGGAGAATGCTCAGCTTGCCGGCACCTTAAAACTGAACGACTCAACAGCATCGCTGAGCCGTATTTTCCCCTTTTCGTCCCTGACCAGTTTACCGCCGGCCACCCGGGCGTCGTGCTCAAAAAGTAAGGTGTACTTATGGGTGATTGCCTCCTGCAGGAGACGTTCTTTCTCGGCCAGGGTCTGGAGTGGCCTTACGTCAAAGGCCATGACCCAGGGAATACTCAGGTGGGCGGCGCTCGGGATCAGATCGGCACCATACACGACGCGTTGTCCATCCGGCAGGTCCAGCAGCAGCAATTGCATCGCTTCCGTATGGCCATAAACGGTACGCAGGTGAATGCCCGGCAGCCATTCGTAATCGTTGGCTGCCGCCGGCAGCAACTCGAGCCGGTGGCTACTGGCCAGGGGCTCCAGGTTAGCGGGTAAAAAGCTTGCCGCTTCGCGGGCATTTGGCTTCCGGGCCCACTGCCAGTGGCGGTCCGTCACCCAGTGGCGGGCGTTGGGGAAAGTCAGTTGCGTTTTTCCTTGCGCATCGTGATAACTGGCGCCACCAACGTGATCAAAATGGAGGTGCGTGAAGAAGACGTCAGTAATTTCTTCAGGTAGCAGCAGGCGCGAACGCAGGTGCGTAACCAGGTTTTGGGGCAGGGACGGGTTGAAGTGCCGCCGAAAGGCGGGACCGTCTTTTTCTCCGATTCCCGTATCGACCAGGATCTTACGCCCGTCACTTGTTTCGATCAGCAGACAACGCATAGCCCAGGTGCAGCGGTTGCTGTCTGCCGTGGGGGGGTAAGCCCGTTCCCAAAGGGTTTTAGGGACGACGCCAAACATCGCCCCGCCGTCCAGTTCGAGGGTGCCGGCAAGAACGGTAGCTACCGAGGTTATCATAGTCCAGTTGTTTTTCAGCAAGTCAGCAGACAGTGGGCACTAACGGGCACCCAGGGCGTTATCCACGCTTTTCCGGATGGCCGCGTAGGTAGCGGCTAACGCCAGTTCATTATCCATCTGGTTCAGGGTCCTGCTAAAGGGTTCCGCCCTGAGCGGTCCGTCGTAGCCTATTTTCACCAGTGCCTTGAGGAAGGCATCCAGGTCAATTACGCCCGTTGCGCCGGGCAGTTCCCGGGCGACGTCGGTTTGTTCCCTGATGGTTAGCTGGTTGTTGGCGTCGTTCAGGTCTACGGCGATGACTTCCTCCTTTTGCCAGATCAGCAGGTCAGCAGCCGTTTCCTCTGCCGTGTACCAGTGGTAGCTGTCCAGGATGACACCGACGTTGGGCTCGCCGATTTGGGCAATTAGTTCTTTGAGCTCTCTTCCCGTGGAAATGAAAGCGAACCGGGCATTGTGTCGTAGTGAGGGGGTACCGAGGTATTCCAGTCCGAGTTTAATCCCCTCCCGCCCCAGAACGCGGGCACAGTCGCGCAGCCGGCTGGCGTGTTGCGCCATATTCTCGTTGTAGCTCAGCGTATCGTGGCCGGAAAGAATCCAGGTACCGATCCGGGTAACGCCCAGTTTAGCAAGGTTTTTTGCGTGTTGTGGCAGGGCAGCTAGATCTGATTTGAATTGGGCTTCGGTACGTCGGAATTCCACCGGCAGCCCATTAGCTCCCCAACTGATATTGTGCTTGGCCGCCTTATTCGCGTAGGCGGTAAACTGCTTATCTGACCAGTCCGCCAGCCACTGGGCGGGCACCGACAGGGCTTCGTACCCGTGCTTGATGGCGGCCTCCAGCAGGTCGTCTGCGGAACCTTCCACCCCGATGGCATCGGCCTTCAGACTGATCCTGAATCCACCCTGGTGCGGGCTGGCAGGTGGCGGCCCCGGAGCGGCCGTGGCAAGAGCAGCTGGTAAGACCAGGCCGGTAGCGAGAAAGGAACGTCGTTGCATGAATCGAAGTGTTTTGGGTAAATATAGAGCACAAACCCTAAGCCCTTTACCCAGGGAGTCCGGATATTTCCGTTAAAACGACGCTGATGTAGTACCTTGTCACCCCTGGAACTAAGAATAAGAAGTCCGATCCTATGGCTCAACTGATTGATGCTAACCTGCAAGCCAAGCGCGCGCGCCTGGAGGAAATTATCAAAAACCTGCACGAGCTAACGCTACGTATTGGCCATGAAGAGATGGCGCAGACGGTCAGTGATTTGCGCAACCGCATTTTTGAACCCTTCATGTTCGTGATTGTGGGCGAAGTGAAAGCGGGAAAGTCCAGTTTTGTCAATGCGCTTCTGGCTACCGGTCGGGAAATCACCAAAGCGGCCCCGCAGCCGATGACCGACACGATTCAGCAAATCATCTACGGAGAGGAAGAGCGGACCGTTACGATCAATCCTTACCTGAAGAAAATTTTTCTTCCCGTTGACATCCTCCGGGAAATTGCCATTGTGGATACCCCCGGTACCAATACCATTGTTGAGCACCACCAGGAAATTACCGAACAGTTTATTCCGGCCAGCGATCTGATCGTCTTCGTATTTGAGGCAAAGAACCCCTACCGACAGTCTGCCTGGGATTTCTTCAAGTACATCCACGGTGATTGGCGTAAGAAAACGATTTTCGTCTTGCAGCAGAAAGACCTGGCCAGTGACCACGAGCTTGCCACCAATCTCGAGGGCGTGGCTGAAAAGGCCCGGAAAGAAGGAATCGATGAACCAAAAGTGTTTGCCGTCAGTGCCAAGGCCGAAGAGGAAGGAGCTGCTGACAGTGGCTACGGGCCTCTGCGGGAGTACATCACGGCCAACATCACCGGGGGCAAGGCTCCCGGATTGAAGCTGAACAACAGCATCATCACTGCGCAGACCATCAATGACCGGATTGCAGATGGCTTATTACTGCGCCGGCGCCAGTTTGAAGCAGACACACACTTCCGGGCCGACATTCAGGAAACCCTCACCGAGCAAACCGACCAAAGCAATAAGCAGGTAGACCTGATGGTGGAAAACCTGCTCCATACATACGATAACATTACGCGGGCAAAACTGGAGGAACTTCGGGAAGGTCTGAGCATCTTCGGACTGATGAAACGTTCTTTCAGTGCGACTTTTGGCAGCACCCCGGATGCAAAAACCTGGCTGGGCAACCTGGCCAAAGAATTGGAGGAGAACCTCAATACCAAGCTTCGTGCCCGCCTGAATGACAACGTTATCGATCTGGCGGAAAACATCCAGCAGATGGTGAAGATGATCGATTTGAAAATCCGCAACTCGGCCACCATCCTGAAAAACGACCATGAGCTGTTCAGTGACATTGCCGAACGCAGAGAGAATGTCCTCCGCGACCTGCAGGATCAGTTCAACCGTTTCGTCTCAAAGACAGAGAATTTTACGGACGAAGAAATTTTCGCTGACCGGGAGAACCTCACCCCTAACCTGGCTGCAGGAGGAGGGATTGCAGCCCTGGGAGTCGTACTGATGGCCTTGTCTTCAGCTTCCGTATTCGATATATCCGGTGGTATCCTTACGACCGTCGGCGTCCTGTTTGCCGGGTTCAGCACCCGGGGAAAAAGGAGACGGATCGTTGATGGATTTGGTGCAGAGATTGAAGTAGGCCGCAGCAAACTCGCAACGGAGCTGGAAGAAAAACTTAAGGCCTACATCGCTAACCTCCGTACTAAAATTGAAGGTAACTTCTCTCGCTTCGACGAAGCACTGGACCGCGAAGAAAAGAATCTGGCGATCCTGGAAGGAACGCACCAGGAAATACGGGAAGAACTGGAAAGCATGATTGTCCGGTAAGGAATGATCCCTGAACCGTATCCCCCCTTACCCCAGATCGGAAGTAATCAGTTTGAGGAACTCATTCCTGGTCCGCTCAGCTTTGAAAGCCCCCGTAAAGGCGGAAGTAGTGGTAACCGAGGTTTGTTTTTGCACCCCCCGCATCATCATGCACATGTGCCTGGCCTCGATGACGACAGCTACCCCCAGCGGATTCAAGGTTTTATGGATGGCCTGCAGTACTTGATCCGTTAATCGTTCCTGCACCTGAAACCGGCGGGCAAAAACGTCCACTACCCGGGGGATTTTGCTGAGACCTACGATGTAACCGTCCGGGATATACGCGACGTGCACTTTACCGAAAAAAGGTAAAAGGTGGTGTTCGCATAAACTGTACAATTCGATGTTCTTGACGATGACCATCTCGGAATAATCCTCGGCGAACATGGCTGACCGAAGGATCGCTTCGGCATCCTGATCATAGCCCTGGGTCAGGAACTGCATGGCCTTGGCAGCACGCTCCGGCGTTTTAAGCAGGCCTTCGCGGGTAGCATCCTCGCCAACGCCGGTGATGATGTCGTTGAAGTTGACGGAAAGCTTTTCCGTCACCTTATCGTCGTAGTGAAGTTCTTGGCTGAATGACATGGATTACTTTCTTCCTTCCGGGCCGTAGTATTCGGCCGCAATGTTTTCCGTTTCCTGAAGACGAATGCAGTACAACCTGGCACCGTTTTCGTTGACTTGAGCTTCAATTCTTTCCCAGAACAACCGTACAATGTTCTCCGTTGTCGGCTGCATTCCGGCTGGCATCCAATCAACATCCAGGTTGAAATTAGCGTGGTCAACCTCATCGATGATTTCGCGCTTCACGATGGTAGAGAGCACTTTGGCGTCCATAACAAAACCCGTTACCGGGTCTGGTTCTCCAGCCACCGTGACGAAAAGCTGGTAATTATGACCGTGCCAGTTTTTATTGGAGCACTTGCCAAAAACCCGAAGATTTTCCTCATCGCTCCACGCTGGAACGTGCAGTTTATGAGCAGCATTGAAAGTTTCGCGGCGGGTAAGGTACAGCATCGCTAATTTATTTGGGCCGCAAAGGTAGCGAAGTGTAGCCAGAAATTAAGGAGGAAAAGACCTCGCAGAACAAGGCGTACACGAGAAGGAGAAATTCGTCGGCCCACATCAACAGGAAATTGGGTGCCGACCAGGCAAACTGCGGAGCGGGAACGACTTGGTCACCGAATATTGGTTTCAGGACCGGCGCATTACCCCTTACTTCTTTCCAGACGCGGAATCTGAAGGTAGCCGCAGCAGCAAAATTCACGTCATCGTGTTGAAACATGTTACTTTTTTGCCACCCTGGCGTCAACAGCCTGGAACCTGGACAAACAGGTTTGCAGGGAGCTTTTCTCCCTTGCGACTTTCACTCTCCTGGCGACAACTCACTTCACTGGTTGCCAGAAAAATTAACCACACTTTATGTCTAATATTATCGACGGCCTGATGGGCATGCTTTCCAAAGAAATGATGGGCACCATCAGCGACAAGCTTGGCGAAAACCAATCTGGCGTTAGTTCAGCCCTCGGCGGGTTGATTCCCTCTATCCTCGGTAGCCTGGTCACAAAAGCCGAAGGCGGCCGCGAAGGCTTCGGACCCATTTTCGACCTGATTAAAAACCAGGGCAGCAATTTTGATCTGGGAGGCCTCGTAGACCTTATCGGATCCGGCAACCTGGCGCATAACGACCCGCGCGATATTGGTGGAGGGCTCCTGGGCTCCCTGTTGGGCAGCAAAACCGGGGGACTCATCGATGCGGTCAGCAATATGTCGGGCATCGGTAAAAAATCTTCGTCTTCCCTACTTGGCATGGCGGCTCCATTCATCATGAGCTACCTGGCAAAGAAAATAAAGGGCGAGAAGATGGACGTGGGTGGCTTCATGTCCATGTTGCTCAGCCAGAAATCTTCCATTATGGGAGCTATTCCTGCCGTGCTTTCGAGCGTACTCGGCTTTGGTGGCCAGCCATCCGTGGCTGCAAGCAAGGTTAATAGTAGCTCCCGGGTACCCGCAGCCAGCACCAGTGGCGGCGGTATGGGTTTTTTACGCTGGTTGTTGCCGCTCCTGGCAGTTCTGTTACTTGGGTACTTTGGCCTTAAGAGCTGTGGCTCTGACGTACAGGCGAATCTCAATGAAGCTGGCGAGGCAATGTCTACCGCCGCTACGGATGCTGCCGCAAAAGCAGAAGAAATGGCTACGGATGCCGCTGCAACCGCCAGTGACGCCATGGGCTCCCTGCAAGAAACGGCCAGCGGACTCTGGGCACGGGCACTTCCCGGTGGTGTAACTATTGAGGCCAATAAGGAAGGTGTGGAATACAGCCTGATCAATTTTATCGAGGGCAGTAACCCCGTAGATAAGACGACTTGGTTCAATTTTGATGCCCTGCGCTTCAAAACCGGCAGCGCCGAGCTTGACACTGAATATTCTACCCGTCAGATTGACAATATGGTTGCCGTGTTAAAGGCGTACCCTGCTGTTAACCTCAAAATTGGCGGGTACACCGACAGTGATGGCGAGGAAGCGATGAACATGACGCTGTCCCAGAAAAGAGCGGACGCCGTAAAAATGGCCATCACGGCCAAAGGCATCGCTGCTGACCGGCTGGACGCAGAAGGCTACGGTGAACAACACCCCGTTTGCCCCGCCAATGACACGCCTGAGTGTAAGGCGCAGAACCGCAGGATTGCAGCACGGGTCACCGCTAAATAATCAACTGCGCGTAAGCTAATTCCACGAGGGCATCGCCTTCAACCGCAATTAGTTCCCTGATATTTTTGGCATTCAGTAGTCATGTAGTGGGCAGTATCTGCCCGGACATTGACTACTGAATGTTTTTTTGGGGGGGGAGGTAAAAACAAAAAGCTCAGCACGAGACTTACACAAGAAAGCCCCGCCGGATCAAATCCAACGGGGCTGTTCTCTCTACGATAATTCGCGACCAGTATCAGACGATACGGACGTTGACTGCTGACGGGCCTTTCTTGGTCTCTTCGACCTCGAAGCTTACTTTGTCACCTTCCCGGATATCGTCCTCAAGGCCGCTTACGTGAACAAACACGTCTTTGCTGCCATCTTCTGGGGCGATGAATCCGAAACCTTTGGTATCGTTGAAGAATTTTACGGTTCCTTCAATCATTGTTTTTCAACTTTTAGGAAATTAAATAAAGAACGAAGGTAGTCCTTATTCTACTGGCATAGCTTTTTATTTACAGCATCCTTAATTTTTAACTGTCTGATAACGAGTTAAAAATGAGGCAATCAGGTAACAATCAGCACTTTAAGGTGTCAGCGCAGCCGGGCGGGGAAGTTCAAAAATAAAACTTGTACCCTCCTTTACCCTGGTTTTAATTTCAATTCCCTGATTATGAAGCTCCAGAATCTTCTTCACAATGGCTAAACCGAGGCCTGCACCAACGTTCTTTCCCGCTGTTGTTCTGGCACCTTTACGGTACCGGTCAAAAATATAGGGCAGTTCCGCTTCGGGAATACCCGGCCCCGTATCCGCAACACTGATCCTTACGTTATGGCGATCGGCGACTAAGC
This sequence comes from Bacteroidia bacterium, assembly GCA_030431945.1. Classification (GTDB taxonomy): domain Bacteria; phylum Bacteroidota; class Bacteroidia; order Chitinophagales; family Saprospiraceae; genus Neolewinella. The sequence continues at coordinate 17,468 of JAUIIF010000006.1, forward strand.
CAATTGTCACCCTGCCACCGGCAGGGGTGAACTTCAGGGCGTTATCCACCAGGTTCTGGAGTACCCGCTCGACTAACCCGAGATCGGCAAAAATGCGCGGCAGGTCTTCCGGGCGGTCAACGGTAATGGTAATATGCTTACTGGCGGCCAGTACACTAAATTTCTGAGCGACGTCCTGCGCCAACTCTCCCACGCTGAATACCTCCTTCTGGGGTTCGATTTGCCTGGCCTCCAACTTTGAATATTCGAAAAGCTGGCTAATCAACCCGGAAAGCCGTTCGGAGCTGTTCAGAATGGTTGTCAGGTGACGTTTTCGTTCTGCACCTGACGTGGTATCGTTTTTCATAATCAGCGTTTCCACGAAGCCCTGGATGATGGCCAGCGGGGTCCGCAAGTCATGGCTGATATTTGCAATCAGCTCCCTGCGCAGTTTATCCAATGACTTCATTTCTGCAATGTGAGTGCTTATTCTCGACGCCATGGCGTTGAAGGTATGGCCCACCACGGCAAACTCTCCCCGGTTCGCCGTGTCAACCCTGGCTGCGTAGTCTCCCTCCTGAAAGCGCAAGACGGCAGTTTCAATACGTCTCAGGTTTCGCGTCAGGTAGCGCACCGCCAGCAGGCTCATCAGGAAAGCAGCCAGCAGGCTGAGGAAAAACAGATTTTTGCCTAATCTGAAGGCGTAGGAGGTGGCCAGCGGCCCCGCTACTAAAGCCTGCTCTTCACCGCTGAGAATAATGTAGGCATAGCCCTCCAGCTTACCCAGTGAATCCCTTATTTCTGCTGCAGAAAAAATGTTCTTCTTATCAGGATGTCTCGGATCGTCGCCTTTAATAAAAGGTCTTTCCCCCGCCGGTGCCGCAATGAACGTCTTGACCGGCGTCAGGTCCACTTTATCCAGTACAACCCGCTTGTACGGCGCTACGTACGTTATGATGTCACCGTTTGGCTCCAACAGGTAAACCTCTACGCTGGGGTTAATCACCATCATGGATTGCATGATCTTCTGCACCTGGCTGGTATCTACCGCGCCATTGACCAGCGGTTTAACTTCCTGTACGGTATGCTCCGCAATGCCGCCGTACAACTGCTGGTTCATCTCGGCCAGGTAGTCTTCGCTGACGTAGGAAGAAACGACCACGTAGGCAGCTCCTACGAGCAGCAGCAGAACCAGCAATAAACCGCTGAACTTTAAGAATAATCTGTTCATAATACATTTCCTGAGCCCCCGTGAAACTAGTGGCTTTACCGCAAAGCAGAACCAGAAGGTGGCCCTTCGGTAAGTATGCGACGTATAAGGCGTTATTATCTGGTCGGCCGCTTACGTTGTGCGGTTAAGTTGCGCCAGCAACTCTCCGGGGGAGTTAACGGGAGCGTACTGATCTCCCCGGCCAAACCAGGTTACCTGTCTTTTTGCGTAGCGGCGGCTGTTGCGTTTGATCAGTTCCACGGCCCGGTCTCGCCCGTAGTCGCCCGCAAAGTAAGGCCACCACTCCTGGTAGCCCACCGTCTGTAAGGCGGGGAGGTCGCGCAAGGGGTAAAGGCGCCGGGCTTCTTCCTCCAGGCCGCGGTCCAGCATCAGGTCCACCCGCAGATTTATCCGCTCATAAAGGGCCGCCCGTGGCGGATGCGTGCGAAAATAGACGCTGGTAAAGGGGCGTGGAGGCCGCTGCCCCAAAAAAGAGGAATAAGGCTGCCCACTGCTGTAACAAACCTGAAGAGCACGTTCCAGGCGTCTTCCATTCTGCTGGTCTACCGTAGCAAAATAGTGTGGGTCCAGGCGGGACAATTCGGCCTGGAGTCCGGCAAGTCCCTGCTCCGCTACTAATCTTTGCACCTGCGTCCGCGCCTGCTCCGTTACTTCCGGAAACTTGTCCAGCCCTTCGCATAATGCCCGCAGGTACAGGCCACTCCCCCCCACCAGTACCAGACGGTCGTGCCCCTGAAACAAGGTGGCCAGGCGGGCCAATGCTTCTTCCGCAAAACGGCCGGCCGTAAGGGGGTCTTGTACGCTGCGATCGGCAATAAAATGATGGGGTGCTGCCGCCAGTTCTTCCGGCTCGGGCCGCGCATTACCAATTTTCATTTCCCGGTAAAACTGCCGACTATCACCACTGATAATTTCCGTACCGAAGTGCCGGGCCACCGCAAGGGCCAGCGACGTTTTGCCGGAGGCCGTGGGACCGCCGATGACAATGAGTTGTTTGGTCAAAGCAGCTGGATTATAAGTAAGTAAATACCCTTCGTCGGGGCGCAAGCAAGCGGACCGGCCCGGCCTAGCTTACGGGCTCCAGAATCCCCTCTACGAAGCGCTTCGTGGCAGCGGCAACATCCTCTTCCCCCTTCAGGGCCCGAATAAAGGCACTTCCAATGATGGCACCGTTGGCGTAATGGCAGGCGGTTCGGAAACTCGTCGCATCACTGATGCCGAAGCCAATCAGTTTGGGCTGTGGCAGATCCAAAGCTGCGATGCGGGCAAAGTAAGCCTTCTGGGTGTCAGTAATCCCGCCACTCTTTCCGGTAATACTACTGCTGGAAACGACGTAGATGAAGCCCGTGCTGAGGGTCCCGATTTTAGCAATTCGTTCGTCGCTGGTCTGCGGAGTGATGAGGAAGGTCACCTGCAGGTCGTGGGCCTCGGCGATGGCCCGGAACTCCTGCTCGTATTCGTAAACGGGTAAATCCGGAAGGATTAAACCGTCCACACCCGCCTCCCTGGCCGCCCGGACGAACCGTTCGGGACCGTACTGCATGACCTGATTATAGTACCCCATCAGGACCAGCGGAATTTCCGTTGCCCGCCGGGCTTCCGCTAACTGGGCAAACAGGATATCCAGGGTCATCCCGTTCCTGAGGGCTGCCATGCTGGACTGCTGAATCGTTTCCCCGTCCGCCATCGGGTCGGAATAAGGAACGCCTACTTCGATCAAATCGGCTCCGGCATCCGCCAGGCTGCGAATGATGGTCACCGTGCTGCTGAGTTGCGGGTAGCCTGCCGTAAAGTATACGTTGAGCAGGTCCTGCTTTTTGGTATTGAAAAGATGGGTAAGCCGATTCATAAAGAGAAGAATAAATTTTAAAAAAATAAGGCTACTGGGTAGGGCCCGGGTACTTCCTAAGCGCCTAAGTTTGGCGGCCGGCAGTACGGTGTGGGCAGGGTCCTCGTCTTGGAAGCCGCCGGGAGGCCTGACCGCTCTACCCTACCCCCCGGCAGCGCTGCCGGCTCATTCCTCGCGTTACGGCCGGCGTGCGGGCAATTGCCCTGAAGGCTGGTGTACCGCTATTCTTCCGGCAGGCGGTCCAGGTAAGAGGTAAATGCCGCCAGGTCTTTATCGCCCCGGCCGGAAAGACACACTACGATGACGTCATCCTTACCGTATTCCATTTGGTCCAGGGCGGAGAAGGCATGAGCGGTTTCCAGGGCGGGGATGATGCCTTCCGTCCTGGCCGTAAAGAGCGCTGCCGCCAGGGCATCCTCATCGGTAACGCTGATGGCTTCGGCGCGCTTGGAGTCGATCAGGAAGGCGTGTAAAGGCCCGATGCCCGGATAATCCAACCCGGCGGAGATGCTGTAGGGCTCGATTACCTGTCCGTCTTCCGTCTGCATCAGTAAGGTCCGGGAGCCATGAATGATGCCTTCGGTACCGAGCACGGACGTTGCAGCCGACTCTCCGGAGTCGATACCGAGGCCGGCAGCTTCGACGGCCACCAGCCGTACCCGGTCGTCATTCAGGTAATGGTAGAAGGCCCCGGCGGCATTGCTGCCGCCGCCGACGCAGGCGACGATGGCATCCGGATAATCCCGGCCTACCTGTTCCTGCAGCTGCCATTTCATTTCCTCGGAAATTACGGACTGAAAGCGGGCCACCATGTCCGGATAAGGGTGCGGGCCAACGACAGAGCCGATGATGTAGTGGGTGTCTTCCGGATTGTTGATCCAATCCCGGATGGCTTCGTTGGTGGCGTCCTTCAGCGTCCGGGAGCCACTTTTGGCGGGGCGGACTTCCGCACCGAGCATGCGCATACGGGCAACGTTGGGCGCCTGGCGGGCAATGTCCACTTCTCCCATGTAGACGATGCATTCCAGCCCGACCAGAGCGCAGACGGTTGCCGTCGCCACGCCGTGTTGTCCCGCGCCGGTTTCCGCAATGATCCGCTTTTTGCCCAAACGCTGGGCTACAAGAATCTGACCGATGGTGTTATTGATCTTATGGGCCCCCGTGTGGTTCAGGTCTTCCCGTTTCAGGTAGATGTTGGTCCCGTAGTGCGCACTCATCCGCTTGGCGTAATACAGGGGGCTCGGGCGACCGACATAATCCTTCAGCAGGGCGTCAAACTCCTGTTTGAAGTCGGGGTCTGCCGTCATTTCCCGGTACCTGGTCCGCAGTTCTTCCACGTTCGGATGCAGCATCTCAGGAATATAAGCGCCACCAAAGCGGCCGTAATAGCCACGTTCATCAACGTCGATTTGAAGATTTTTTGTCATGGTATAATCGTTGAGGTTGGGTATAAAAAATTGGCAGAAAGTAAGGGCGCGGCCGCAGGTGCGGGGTAAGGCACGGAGTAGCCGGCAAGTAACCTTATTGCGCTACCGCTGCACTTACGTAGTTCAGGACGTTCCGAATAATAAGCCTGCCGTGCTCCGTCATTATGCTCTCCGGGTGAAACTGAACGCCAAAGATCGGAAAGGTCCGGTGCTGTAAAGCCATGATACCGCCATATTCTCCCGTAGCGGTAACCTCAAGCTCCTCCGGCATCGTTGCCGGGTCAATAACCCAGCTGTGGTACCTTCCGGCATTGAATTTTTCGGGCACTCCGGCGAATAGTACGTCGTCCTTTCTGGTCCGGGTCATTTCCGTTTCCACGCCGTGGTGGACCTCTTCCAGGTTGATCAGGCTTGCTCCGAAGGCTGCTCCGATGGCCTGGTGGCCGAGGCAAACGCCTAAAATGGCTTTTTCCGTGGCGTAGCGCTTGATCAGGTCCGGCATGATGCCGGCTTCCTGCGGGATGCCGGGGCCGGGGGAAAGTACAATCAGGTCGTATTCCGCTACGTCGTCCAGACTGATCTCGTCGTTGCGGAAGACCGCAACATCCTGCCCCGTTTCCTCCTCGATGTACTGCACGAGATTGTAGGTAAAGGAGTCGTAATTGTCCAGGATTAATATTTTCATCAGTAGTTCATTAGGGCCGCCACCTGATGGTAACGGCGGGTAAATCAGGCTAAACAGTTAGAGGTCTTCGGCTTTGTCCAGGGCCTTGGTCAGGGCGCCGAGTTTGTGGTAAACTTCCCGCATTTCGCTTTCTTCGTTACTGGCGGCTACTACGCCCGCGCCGGCTTGATAAAACAGGGTATTGTCCTGACTGAAGAAGGACCGGATGAGGATCGCCTGGTTCATCCCTCCGTTGAAGTCGATAAAACCAATGGCGCCGCCATAAAATCCCCGTTGTTGGTTTTCGTAGCGGTTGATGAGTTCAATGGCCTTGTATTTTGGGGCTCCGGAAAGCGTCCCGGCCGGGAAGGTGTCACCGAAAATCCGGACGGCCTGGTCATCCCTCTCCAGCTCTCCTTCCACCGTGGAGACCAGGTGAATGACGTGGCTGTAGTAATGTACTTCGCGGAGGCTTTTGACTGCCACCCTGCGGGTGTGCCGGCTCAGGTCGTTGCGGGCGAGGTCCACCAGCATAACGTGCTCAGCATTTTCCTTGGGGTCGGCGAGTAAGGCGCGGGTGGCGGCCTCGTCGATGGCTTTATCCCCCGTACGCCGGTAAGTTCCGGCGATGGGGTTCAGGCGGGCCTTGCCGTTTCCGATGACCATCTGGCTCTCCGGGCTGGAGCCCATGATCCGGTAATCGCCGTAATCGAAGTAAAAGAGATAGGGCGACGGGTTGATACTGCGTAAGGCCCGGTACACCTGAAACTCATCGCCCCGGAAGGATTGCCGGAACTGACGACTCAGTACAATCTGAAACACATCGCCTACCCGGCAATGGTGTTTACCCAGGGTAACCAGTTCCTGGTACTGGTTGTCGGTGAGGTTACTGCTTTCCTCCCCGAAGCGTTTGAACGGGTGGACGCCGCCGCCCCGCTTAATGGCGGCCTCTACTTTAGCCAGACCACTTTCCTGACCGGCGGGCAGGTTCTCGATCAGCAATAATTCATCACGGTAGTGATGAAAAACAAGCAGGTAACGGTACAGGTGGTAACGGAGATCCGGCGCGCGCAGCACTTTCGGGTTGTCAAACTTGAGGGTATCAAAATACTGGACGCCCTCAAAATTGGTATGACCGATCAGGCCGTTGAATTGTTTAGCCAGGGGGAGTTCAGCCGGATAATGCAGGTCAAAGCTGTTCAGGAAATCGTGCAGCCGGTGAGAAACGGTATCTACGTCTTCGACCACTTCTTCCTGCGCCCATTGCCCGGCCTGTTGCCGGGTGATCACCCCGTCATTCACCGTAAAGGAGGCCAGGGTTTCCAATCCCACGATGGAGTAATAATGCTCGTTGTCCCGGACTTCATTAGACTCCAGGAGCACCGGATCCGTAAATTCGTCACGAACCGCCAGGTACAGCATAACCGGGGTCAGGTGATCAGCCGTCAGGCGCTTGGTGCGAACGTTAATGGTTGTGGCTGCTGGCGCTTCAGTAGTTGTTGGCATACGTCAATTGGTTAAGCGGATCGCTGGTTTACGGGCACAAAAAAAGCCCGCCGGAGCGATCCGACGGGCTTAAATTTTCTTTGTTTTACACAAACTAGGCCGTTCAGGATGCTCGGAGAGTATCTTGAAGCCACCACCAGTTGTTGCGAGTAGTTGTTTGCATGGCCACAAGGTAGGGCCGTCAAAATTGGATTACCAAATCTTAGTACTGATTTTTATTCAAAACCTGTAATTCAGGAGGCGTTCTGCCGGGCTCTATGAACGTCCCTTTGCACCTGCGACCGCGCCCTCCTCCTGCCACTGGGTTACTCCGCAGCGGTTCGTTTCACCAATCGCAGCGGTCCGTTATTGCGGGCAACCAGCACGGCCTGTTCCGTGCCGAGCTGAATTCGCTCCATGTTACGGATTTCCCCCGGCAGCTTCAGGTTTTCCAATTGCCGGACGGTCAATGCGCCGTCCTTACCAAAATTCAGGGCTTGCACCACGCTGGCGTCGTACCAACCCATCTCGATGTTGGAGCCGAGAAAGTTGCCCCCGATCAGCCAGGTATTGTCTGTTCCTTCGGCCGGCAGCGGCACCGCCGCGCCAATGGTCGAAAACTGCGCCCGATCGGGAAGTAACTGACGGGTAAACTTCCCGTTTCCCTCGTTGGTAAGGTAGATGCTTTCCAGGGTCGTCACCTGGTACTGCTGGGCGGTATTCAGCATCTCCCGGCCGAAAATATCCTGAAGGGATGCGCGGGCCATATCCTGGGCAAAGAGGTAGCGCTTTTTCAGGGCGGGCAGTTGCTTGATCAACTCCGCGTGGCTGGCGAAGGGTACTTCCCTCCCCTTTACGAAGTAAGTCAGTACCTGATCCAGTTTTTCGTTACCGTCAAAATCATTGACGTATAGTTTCAGTGGCTCCTCCGGCGTAGGTTTCAGCTTGTTGTTCGCGCCGAGGTTACCGGCCAGCACGTCAAGGTCACCGTCTCCGTCAAAATCCGCCACTTCCAGGTTGTTCCACCAACCGGTATCCTCGGTAAGCGGCTCAGGTTTCAGCAGTCCGTTTTCATTGCGGAAAAGCAGGAGCGGCTCCCACTCTGCCGCGAGGAGGAGGTCCTGGTCCCCATCCTGGTCAAAGTCAACAAAGACACCGTCTTTTACCATACCGACGTGTCGCAGCCC
>JAUIIF010000429.1 GCA_030431945.1 Bacteroidia bacterium
CTACTACGAGTACGAAATCCCCAACAATGATTTCGTTCAGATGTGGATGGAAAACAATGCCAACCGGCACCTGATGGGGGTCGGGCTTTTCAACCTCGGGTACCAGCGTCCTTACGGAAAGCGATCTGCCTTGCAAGTGGAGTCTTTTATTCACCTGCCGCTGGCAGGAATCGGTCACGGGCAGGTGCGGTTGGTCACCGTCGGCGCTACCGTCAACTATGCTTTCGGAATAAATCGAAAAAAGTAGCAGCCCCACGCAGCCTTATTCCATTTTTCCCGGTACGGTAAGTAAAGGGACAACCGGCACCGGTGGTGAAGCTGCGCCGAAAGGTCCGCAGGTATCCATCCGAAGAAGGTTTACTCCTGCCCCAGCAACCGTAGCTTTTCCGGCTTCGGGTATTCCTTATTTAATCACATAACCCGGTTGCCAGACTTCCTGCCTGGAAAAAACCAATCTTTTAAAATTCGCTCACACAATGAAAATCTCCATTCTAAACCTTACCACTACCCTGCGCTCTCCGCTGATCATCTGGCGCCGGCAGGCAGGGCTGGCCTGTGCCCTGCTGCTGCAGGTGCTGGCCCTGTCCACCCCTATGCTGGCGGCAGGAACTGCTGTTCCCGCTGTTGACGTACAACTGGAAAACGTCATCATCAACGAAGTGGGTGTCGACGGCCGGATTGAACTGTACAACGGCACTGCCGCCGCCGTAGACGTTAGCAACTACTGGCTTTGCAACTTCCCGGCCTACAGTAGAATCGGTGATGCCACCAGCATCACGGTCGAATCCGGCAACCTCCTGATGGAGCCCGGCGAATTCCTCGTCCTATCCGGTTTTGGCGGCTTCAATGCCACTGATGCCGAGCTCGGTCTTTACGTCACCAATAATTTTGGTGATGCCGCCAGCCTGATCTCCTACCTGGAGTACGGCAGCGCCGGCCACCGGCGGGCCGGGTTGGCTATTGTAAATGGCATTTGGGAAAACAATCAATTCCTGACGCCGCCAACGGCAGAGGCTTCCATCCAGACCTTCGTCGATGAAGCCGACGTTCTCTCCTGGAGCAATGCAACACCTACCTTCGGTGCCGCCAATGAGTTGGTCAACGCCGTCAGTCTGCTGGACCTTGGTGTGGAAGTAAGCATTTTCCCCAACCCCGGGCACGGAAGGGTTACCGTAGCGCTGAGCGGCTTAGCCGCCGGCCCCACAGAATTCACTGTTTATGACCAGGTCAGCCGGGTAGTGCTCCGCCAGCGGATCAACGCTGCCAACGGGCAAAATGAAATTGACCTCGGCAACGTCCCCGCAGGAACCTACTTGCTACGTATCAATCAGGGGCAGGCAGCAACCACCCAACGCCTGACGGTGCTGTAAACCAGCCCCAAACAAGGTAACGATCAGTTAAAGGATTCCACCCCGGGCTTATCGCCTGAGGTGGAATTTTTATTTCCTCCCCCGGCGGACAACCGTGCAGCAGTCCGGAACGGAACCAGCTCGTGCCTCGCTTCCTAATTTGTCGGCCGAGGCGGGCGCGCAGCGACCTGACTCGTCCGCCAAATGGTGGCTGGCAGCCCGTACTAACGCTCACCGCCGATCCTCGGCGGACGAACCAGCTCGTGCCTCGCGTTTCGGCCGACGAGTCATACCCCCTTCTTATTCGTTCTCCGCACTTCCGTTGGCATCTCCCGTCTTCACGACGAAGAAGTCCACCTGTACTTCTAGGACACCAGGATTATTGAGGGCAATGCCGATGGGAGCCTGCGGATCGACGGGTGTCGGCGTAATGGGGTACCCCAGGGGCAGGACTAACCAATTCGGGCGGGTAAGCCAGTCTCCCGTTGCCAGGATTACCCGGGTTATCCGGGTAATGTCGGACACCCGGATCGTACCGGAGTTATTGACGTCTCCGGCCAGCAGGCGCAGCGGCGGCATGGTATCCCTGCCGAGGATATGACGACGAATTGTAATTAAATCGCCCACGTCTACCCCTTCATCCAGGGCTTCCGATGCACGGTAGCTGCCGCTGACGGCAAAAGCCTCCACCCCTGCGGGGCGCTCTCCGCGGTAGAATCCTTCGGCGTCAGTGGTAAACTCCGTCATACCATCCGGTGCCCACTGCAGGGTAATGGTTGCCCCCGCAGCCGGACTTCCGTCTACCCGCCGCACCTGGCCCCGGAGGTAGGTCCGGGTGTTCAGGTTAGCACCGTCCAGGGTAAGGGGGTTGGTACCCAGGGGGTCCAGCCAGGGCTGCAGGCGCATGCTGTCCGCAGCACCGCTGTCCCAACTCAGGTGAAAACGGCCGAGAAAAGCCTCACTGACCCCGGGGCAGGCGGAGTTGCCGCCGTTCAGCTGTCCCCGGATTCGGTGCTCGTTGTCGAAAAAGGCACTTCCGGAGGAACCTTGTTCAAAGTCTCCCAGGGCATAATCCATCACAAAGTGATGATCGGGAGGCGTAATCACCCCACTGTTCCAGGTTATCCGGGTAGGCAGGACGGTCATACCTTCCGGGCCGGACTGACCAATTTTCTGAATGTCCCCCATGGGGTGAGCGAAGTGGGTAATCACCCCCGGCACGTCTCCATCCGACCGATCCCAGCCGGCAAAGTAGTGCTCTTCCAGCGAGAAGCTGGGGTCAATAATTTCGAGGAGCATAAAGTCCGTCGCCTGCAAACCAGCCCGGAAAACCACCCCGAGGTAGCGGGTGGGTACCGGCTCGGTTGCCGGATCATCGCAGTCCACGCTCGTGTAATCGAAATCGATCCCCCACAAATCGTAGATGGGGGTAAAGCCATCCATACAGTGAAACCCGGTCAGGACGTAAGGGCGCCCATCCTGGGCCGTATTATTCACCAGGTTACCGGAGCAAAAGCCGACCCCTTCTTCCACCACCAGGTTGATGCGGGCGGCGCCGGATTTCTCATCTTTCCAGTCCGCGCCTTCCGGACAGTTGGCGTTGACGTGGCAGCCGTTAGCGTCCCCAAAACCCTTGTCGTAAGGGTTTTTCCAGCGGTCCGCGCGGTAGATATGGTCGATGCGCCAGAGGTGGAAAGGAGTAGTTTCGGGTAGTGGCCCGCGGTAAGTAATGGTAACGCTTTCGCCCGGCAGAAAGTCCGTAAACAAACGGTTCTGGCTGCTGGCGTCCGCCTGGGTAAACGGGCCGCGGGTACCGGCCCGGTTGGAAAGCAATAACCGCCCGCCGGCCGGGAGGGCCAGCTCGTCGGCAAAAAGACCCAGCCCGAGGGCGTGGGGAATCCGGAACGTCCGGGACCACACCCACTCGCCATTTTCGTAAGTGTAAGTAGAGGGCGCGGACGCAGGTGCCAGGTCGAGGGACACGGGAGCAGAGAATCGATTATGCTCATGACGAGCATCTTCCCGGGTCAGGGCCAGCACGTCCGGGGCCGGAAGTTCAATTCGGTCTGCCTGAGCCGTCAGCACGCTGGTAAAGAGCCACACCAGGAGGGCGACGTAAAGAGTGTTCTTGGGAATCATGGTAAGTAGAAGCTATAAAATCAAAGACAAAAGCAAAGATAAGATAATGAATAGCAACGATTGCCCGGGGCGGGACCACCCGCAGTCGTACCTTTGCCACCCCAAAACTAAATACCCTATGGCACAGGAAGCTTACGACAAACTCTGGAAACTTATCGGCCTTCGTTATAAATCTCATCCCTGGCACGGCATCGACATCGGCAGCCGGGCGCCGGACTACGTTTCGGCCTTTATTGAGGTTATTCCGTCGGATACGGTAAAGTACGAGGTGGACAAAAAATCAGGTTACCTCAAGATTGACCGCCCGCAGAAGTTTTCCAACATTGTTCCGGCCCTCTACGGTTTCATTCCGCAAACCCACTGCCGGGAGGAGGTAGCGGCCTACTGTATGCAGCAAACGGGCAAGGAAGGCATTGTTGGCGATGATGACCCCCTGGACATCTGCGTACTGACCGAACGGGAAGTGACGCACGGCAACATCATCGTAAAAGCACGCCCCATTGGTGGATTTCGGATGCTTGATGGTGGCGAAGCCGACGATAAAATCATTGCCGTGCTGGAGAACGACGAGGTATACGGGAAGTGGGAAGACGTTGCGGAGCTTCCCCCGTCCATCGTCGGCAGGCTACAGCATTATTTTCTGACTTACAAGCAGTTGCCCGGCGACATTCCCAAGTGTGAAATCACCCACATATACGGTCGGGAAGAAGCCCTGGAGGTCATCCGGGCCAGCCAGCGGGATTACGAAAATGCATACGGCAACCTGGAGCATGTAATGTCCGCCACCCTGATGGAGGCTTTCAATTTCGGGCAGCGCAAGCAAGACATCCTCAGTGAATTGTAGGCAGGCAGCATGAACAATTTGCCGTCAATCAGCTTACTTCCACCGGAGCAGTCACGAACTCCTGCGGAGCCGAAGGAGGCCGTCATTCTCTGCCCGCTCCGGCCAATCGCCCTGCACCTGCGGCCGCGCCCCTGACTAACC
>JAUIIF010000430.1 GCA_030431945.1 Bacteroidia bacterium
TTAGCGGCTCCTGCACGCTGACCGGCGCCTTCGCTCGTCGGCCAAGGCCGACGCGTAGCGGCCTGGCTCATCCGCCGGGAGAAGGCTTTGCTGAGGGTTGGACGAGTCAGCTCCTGGCGTTAGCTTACGTGGGGGCCATCCCCACGACGCAGGCCGATGAGCGAGCTTGCGATTATCCTAGCCCGCCGACAACCCGGAAATAATCGCCCCCCTGAAAAAAACTTTTATCTTCCGCCGCTGGTCAGGTTGATTGCCCGGCACCTGCGTTCGCGCGCGAACATCTGCCCTTTTTTTGTATTTTTCTTGCAGCACTAACCTTCATATTCCATCATTCATGAGACTATTACTATCCTTTCTCGTCCTGTTACTGGCCCTCCCGGTAGCGGCTCAGGACAAACCAGCAACCCTCGAGGGTTTCAAACTCCGCAACGTCGGCCCCGCCTTTGTGGCCGGCCGGATTGCTGATATTGCCGTCCACCCCCAGCACGAAAACACCTGGTACGTCGGCGTCGCCTCCGGCGGCGTGTGGAAAACCAAAAATGCCGGCATTACCTGGGACCCCATTTTTGACAGCCAGAGTACTTTCGCCGTTGGTTGCATCACCATCGACCCGAACAACCCGGCCACCGTCTGGGTCGGCACGGGAGAAAACGTGGGCGGTCGCCACATCGCCTGGGGCGATGGCGTGTACCGTTCGGAAGACGCCGGCAAAAGTTGGAAGAATATGGGCCTGCCCAATTCTGAGCACGTTTCCAAAATCATTGTTCATCCGGATAACAGCGACGTCGTCTGGGTTGCCAGCCAGGGACCACTCTGGAGCAGCGGCGGCGACCGGGGTGTTTTCAAGACCACCGATGGCGGCGAAACCTGGAACAAGGTTCTCGGTGGCAGCGAATGGACCGGCGCTACCGACCTGCTCATTGACCCCCGCAACCCCGACCTGCTCTACGCTGCTACCTGGGATCGTCACCGGACGGTGGCCGCCTACCTCGGCGGCGGGCCCGGTTCCGGCATCCATCGCAGCCGCGATGGTGGCGAAACCTGGGAAAAGCTGACCTCCGGCCTCCCCGGCTCCAACCTCGGTAAGATCGGGCTGGCCATCAGCCCGCAACAGCCGGACGTGGTCTATGCCGCCATTACCCTCGACCGGCGGGAAGGAGGCATCTGGCGCTCCGCAAACCAGGGGTCCAGCTGGAAAAAAATGTCCGATGTCGTTTCCGGCGGTACCGGTCCGCACTACTACCAGGAGCTCTACGCCAGTCCGCACGCTTTTGATCGTCTTTACCTGATGGACGTGCGGATTCAGGTAAGTGAAGACGGGGGGCAGTCTTTCCGCCGCCTGCAGGAAGACCGGAAACACTCCGACAACCACGCCATTGTTTTCCGGAAGGATGACCCCAATTACCTGTTGATCGGTACTGATGCCGGCCTGTACGAAAGTTTCGACCTGGCCGAGAACTGGCGCTTCATCGATAATATGCCGATCACGCAGTACTACAAAGTTGCCGTTGATGATCGTGAGCCCTTTTACCACATCTTCGGGGGGACCCAGGATAACGGTTCCCACGGCGGACCCAGCCGGACAGATTCCGAGGCCGGCATTCGCAACGCAGACTGGTACAAAACGCTTTTTGCCGACGGCCACCAGTCGGCAACCGAGCCCGGCAACCCCGATATTATCTACGCAGAAACTCAGCAGGGCGGCCTGCACCGGATCGACCTGAAAACCGGTGAACCCGTAATGGTACAGCCCCAGGCCCGGGCCGGAGATCCACACGAACGGTTCAATTGGGACGCCCCGATCCTGGTCTCTCAGCACGACCCTAAACGGCTCTACTTTGCCAGTTACCGCGTTTGGCGCTCTGAAAGCCGGGGGGATGACTGGGAGCCGATCAGCGGAGACCTGACCCGCAACGACGAACGCATTGCCCTGCCGATTATGGGAGGAGTACAAAGCTGGGACAACCCCTGGGACATCTACGCCATGTCTCAGTACAGCACGATCACCTCCCTCGCCGAGTCTAAAACCAACGAGAACCTGATCTGGGCCGGTACGGACGACGGCATCCTGCAGGTGACCACCGACGGAGGAAAGAACTGGAAAAAAATTATGGTCAGCCAGCTGCCGGGCGTCCCTGAGCGGGCATTTGTGAACGACATCAAGGTGGATATGTACGACGAGAACACCGTGTACGTATCACTTGACAACCACAAGGAGGGCGACTACACTCCGTACCTCTTCAAAAGCACGGACCTGGGCAAAAGCTGGAAAAACATGGTTAAGGACCTGCCGCACGGCACGCTGATCTGGCGGCTCGTGCAGGATCACGTTAAGCAGGATTTACTCTTCATCGGTACGGAGAACGGTATTTACACCAGCCTCAATGGTGGAGATGAGTGGAAAAAATTGGCCGGGACCCCCACCATCTCCTTCCGCGACCTCGCCATCCAAAAACGGGAGAACGACCTGGTCGGTGCCAGTTTTGGCCGCAGTTTCTGGGTACTCGATGATTACAGCCCGCTCCGGGAGATGAGTGACGAAATGATGAAAAAAGAAGGCGCCCTCTTTAGTGTCCGTGATGCCTGGTGGTTTAATCCACGGGGAAATGACCCTGGGGTTGGTGCGGATCAGTACGCTGCGGACAATCCGGACTTCGGCGCTATGATTACCTACCATATCAATACCGAGTACAAAAGCCTTGCCGCGCAGCGCAAGGAAGCTGAAAAGGCAGCGATGAAGGACAAAAAGCCGTTGACGTTCCCCGGCTACGAAGCCCTGGACGAGGAAGCTGCACAACGTAAGCCCAAGGTCTGGTTTACGATTCGCGATGCCTCCGGCGCAGTGGTCCGTACTTTCAGCGAGCCACTCAAGAAAGGCTTGCAGCGGACGACCTGGGACTTACGCTACGCTTCTACCCGCCCGGTACGGCCGGGCGGCGGCGGCGGTGGTCGTTGGGGCAGTGCGATGGCCCCTCCGGGAACGTACAGCGTCTCCATGAGCAAAGAAGTGGACGGTAAGATTACCGAACTGGCCGAGCCCGTTTCTTTCAAGGTCAAGCCCCTGCATACCCCCACGGTGGCGGGAGCCACCCCGGAAGAGATCATTGCTTACCGCGATGAGCTGAAGGCAGTTCAGGATCAAATGGCCGCCGGGCAGGAGAAGCTGGAGAACATAGCGGAACAGGTGAAAGCCATGGAAACGGCCCTGAGCCGTGCTTCCGTAGCACCGGGAGAACTGCACGAAGAACTGTATGCCCTGCAGGATCAGGTAGCCGAACTGGAGCGGAAGCTACAGGGCAGCCCCAGCCGGGCGGCAGTCGGTGAACTGGAGCCGGCTACGGCGGCGGATCACTTCTCCACGGCCAGTCGTGGCTTATCCTCTACTTACGGCCCGACTCCGAATATGGCCAGGAGCCTCGGCATCGCCAGAGATATGCTGAAGGACATCATGCCTATGATCAATACCCTCGGCAGTAAGCTGCCGGCACTGAAAACCCAGCTGCAGGCAGCAGGTGCGCCGTACATGATCGGCACCGGCATGGATAAAGAGTAAAGCCTCTTGCGCTAAAAGCATTCGCTTTACGGTACCGGGCACCCAGTACGCAGTAGCCAGAAACACCACTGGCTACCGGGTACTGGGTGCTTTTTTTTTGCCGCCACCGTAAGGAGGTGTGCCGGGGCAATTGCAAGGAAGTATACTGCGTAGGCCCGGGTAATTTCCGGGGAGGAGCCGCGTGATGCGGGCCGCGCAGCGGCCTGGCTCCGTTTCGGGCTGCTGTGCGCTCATCCGACGAATGGTGATGCTCCCCCGACCGCCCGGCGGAGGTACGACCAGCCTGTCCCTCAGATTTCGGCCGGTGAGCAAGCTTGCGATTTATGACTGATGCGTCCCTTGCCCTTATCTTACTTCTTCACCAATCAACCGTTGCTATGCATCTCGGCGCCTTTTCCATTAGCCTCAGCGTAAAAGATCTCCACGTCTCCAAAGCTTTTTACGAAAATCTGGGTTTTACCGTCCTGGGCGGTGCCCTGGAACGGAACTATCTGATCATGAAAAACGGGAATGCCCTGGTGGGACTTTTTCAGGGTATGTTTGAGCAAAACATCCTCACGTTTAACCCTGGCTGGGATGAATCGGGGCAGAACGTAGCGGCCTTTGACGATGTACGGGCCATTCAACAGGAGCTGAAAAGCAAGGGCCTTACTTTCGAGTCGGAAGCGGACGAAAATACCACGGGACCGGCCAGTTTTGTGATCATGGACCCGGACGGAAACGCTATTCTGGTGGATCAACACCGCTAGCCGGCCACCGGTACTGATAAGCACCGTCTTCGGCCGTCAGGTGTAGCCTTATGCCCTTGGCTGCCGCCCATTGCTTCCATTCCGCCAGCCGGTAGTAGGCATTACTGCCGTCCACAATGAGCACGAGGGCCGGCGAGGCTGGTGGGAGTACCGGGACTTGCTGCG
>JAUIIF010000431.1 GCA_030431945.1 Bacteroidia bacterium
AACCGTAAAAGAATAAAGGAAGCTCTGATAAATGAATAACAAACTGAACAGCCTACGGCCGACGAGCGGAGACTCTGCCGGGCGAGTGTGCGATTGCCCTGGGTACCCTTACGCTAAGGGTATAAACCACTCGACTGAGGTACATTCCCTCAGACCAACCCCTCCAGCATGGCTTCGTTCCACAGCCGGGCTACCGAATGGTTCTCTTCCTGGGCGCGGGCGCTGGTGCAAAGCATAAGCACCAGGAAAGCAGACCAAGCCAAACGGTTCATTAGTAATTTTGCCATCATCATTCTGGTTTTTCAAGGTGGTTAAGCAAAGGTACGAAATCAGGAAGGTAGTTTTTCGCACCAAAATTCAGCGTGTGTCCGGAAAGTTGCCCAAGTAATGTGTGCGGGTACAAGTACTCCTCGGTCTGGCAGACGGACCTCCACCCCGTAGCACCGCCCTCATTTAGTACAGCCAGTGCGTCTCGTTAATAGCACAAATTATCCCTTCCCGGAGAAGATGTAAGCTCGCTCGGCTAACACATTTTACTTTCTTGCGGTTGGCCGGTTTATCTTTGAGCGCACACTTCGTCGTTTATCTTGTTGTGTTGGTATAACCAACCAGCCATGTACTAACGCATTTTCCAGTACACACGTACTTAGGTTAGTCACTTATATCTTTCGCATGCCCGTCATCTGGATCGGATTTTTCCTCTTCGTCGCTCTACTTCTCTTTCTTGACCTTTTTGTGCTCAATAAAGAAGATCACGTACCTAAAACCAGGGAAGCCCTGAAATGGACGGCGCTCTGGACCACCATCGGCCTCTCTTTTGCCGGCTTCATTTACCTCGCCTACCAGAACGACTGGCTGGAATCCTCCCTGACCGGACGCGAAGCAGTCATCAACTACCTCACTGGTTACCTGGTAGAGCTCTCCCTGAGCATGGATAATGTATTTGTTATTGCCGTCATCTTCGGTTATTTCAAGGTCCCCCCCAAGTATCAGCACCGGGTTTTATTCTGGGGTATTCTCGGGGCAGTATTCTTCCGCTTACTGATGATTCTGGCCGGGGTCTACCTGCTCGAAAAATTCGACTGGATGTTTTACGCTTTTGGGGCACTCCTCCTGTACAGTGCTTATAAAATGGTTGGCCAGGCCGAAGACATTCACCCCTCCGAAAATCCTATTATTCAGTTTATCCGGCGCGTTATTCCCGTTACGGCAGATTATCACGGGCATGACTTTTTCTTTAAGCGACGCGGGGTACGGGCTGCTACGCCCTTATTCATTGCCCTGGTTATGGTGGAGACTACGGACGTCATCTTTGCGGTAGACTCCATTCCCGCCATTCTGGGAATCACTACCGATTCATTCCTGGTTTTCTCCTCCAACATCCTCGCCATCCTGGGGCTACGGTCACTCTACTTCGTCCTTTCTTCCATGATCAGCAAGTTTGCTTACCTCAAGTACAGTCTTGCCCTGATTCTGGTCTTTGTCGGCGTAAAAATGCTGCTGCACGAAGTGTGGCACCCGGAAGACTGGGTATCCCTGGTGGTTATTTTCGGACTACTTGCGGGCGGAACGCTTTACTCTCTTTTACGTAAAGCCCCACCGGAGGAAATCGTGGCCGGCCAGGAAGTACTGGAGAGGAAGGAATAGCTATACCGCCGGGTTCCCACCTGCATCAGTTTCCTTTTCGTTGGTCCGAATAGTTGAGACTGTTCAAAGAGTAGGTGTACCAATTTGCCTAGTTAATAAGATGGGGCAGCCCCCTGCTCGCGACGGAAGTCGGACCTCCCGGCCTTGGCAAAGGCCTGATTTGAGGACTGGCGGTGCATTTCGATGTACACCCGTTCAAAGGAATATGTCTTCTTCCCTTGCCGTTACGCCTTTATTTTCGCACCTGCGTCCGCGCCCTTTTCGTACGCCAGGGGGCGGTAATGTAAACACGCTGTCTGGTGCAATCCCATGCAGTGCCGCGAGGCTTGGTCACGCAGTGAGGAGCCACGATAACCTGGGAAAATTCTCCCCCGGCAGAAACAGGGCAGGTAACCTCCCCGGGCTCAGTTTGCTGCCGTAAGCTGCTGGTGGCCATCATCCGCTTGTCCCTTTCCCAATAAGGAATTAGCGTAGGCCTGGCGCATCGCCCACAACGAAGAAGCCCCTTTCGCCGTGGGCGAAAGGGGCTTCTAAGCAGAAAACGTAAACGTTTGGGAGGAAACGTTTAAGCTTTGGCCGTCTCAGGTTTTGCTTCTGCCGTCTTTGCTTCCAAATCTTCCGTGAAATCATGGACGATTGGCGTAGCGATGAAGATAGAAGAGTAGGTACCTACGATGATACCAACGAGCAGGGCAAAGGCAAAGCCTTTAATGCTGCTGCCGCCGAAGAGGAAGAGCACTAACACCACGATCATGGTCGTAAGGGAGGTAATCACCGTACGGGAAACGGTGCTGCTGATGGCACCGTTGATCACTTCGGTTTTGCCACGGCTTACGTAGGTGTTCAGGTACTCACGAATACGGTCAAATACAACTACCGTATCGTTGATGGAGTAACCGATTACCGTAAGGATAGCAGCGATAAAGGCTTGATCCACTTCCATGTTAAAGCCCAAACGGGCCCAACCGAAGGAGAACACACCGAGTACGATGATGCTATCGTGGAAGAGTGCAACTACGGCACCCAGTGAGTATTGCCACTTATTGAAGCGGAGCAGGAGGTAGAGGAAGATGAGCAAGAGGCCGATCGCTCCGGCCCAGAAGGCAGAACGCTTGATGTCATCGGCGATGGTAGGCCCAACCTTGCTGACACTGGTTACGTGCGTTCCGCTGTCTGCTTCCAGGTCACCAAAGGTTTCAATGCTCAGGGCATTATTACCGGTGGCAGTTTTTACCCCGGCGAGCAGGGCTTCCATTACTACATCCTGAGCTTCTTTACCATCAATCTGCGCGGTTTCATCCACCAGGTAGTTGGTAACGATATTGAACGTATTGTCGCTATCCACTGCTTTAATGGTGGGTTCCCCGTTAAAGGGGGCCGTGAGGGCCTCACGCAGTGTTTCACTGTCAATATCCTGATCAAACTGAACTACGTAGCTGTAGCCACCTTTGAAGTCAACGCCCAGGTCGAAGCCACGGGTAAAGATAGAAGCCAGTGAAGCCAGCACGAGGACTGCAGAGATGGCGTAAGTTACCTTACGCTTACCCATCCAGTCGATGTTAACGTCTGCAAAGAGGTTCTTACTCGGAGCCGTCCAGAAAGAGAGGTTATTACCACGGTCCAGCCACCATTCGATGATCAGGCGACCAACGAGTACGGCGGTGAATACGGAGGCGATTACCCCGACGATGAGGACAACAGCAAATCCTTTGATGGGCCCAAGGCCGAACCAGGCAAGCGTAAGCGCTACGAGCAGGGTCGTTACGTTGGCATCAATAATGGCTGAGTAAGAGTTGCTGAAACCGTCGGTAATGGCGTTACGATCCGTTTTACCGGCACGTAGTTCTTCCCGGACGCGTTCGTAGATGATAACGTTAGCATCAACGGCCATACCGATCGTCAGGAGGATACCGGCGATGCCCGGTAGGGTAAGGACCGTACCGAAGCTGGACAGGGCACCGAAGATGAAGATCAGGTTAAGCAGCAGCGCGAGAATAGACACGATACCAGCACCACCGTAGTAAAAGATCATGAAGGCCAGTACCAGACCGAATCCGATCAGCAGGGCCGTAATGGAGCTGTTGATGTTAGCTTCGCCGAGGGAAGGGCCAACGATGCTTTCCTGGATGATCTCCGTACGGGCGGGCAGACGGCCTACCTTCAGGATATTGGCCAGGTCAGTAGCCGTTTGCACGTTGAAGTTGCCGGTAATGGCCGTATTGCCACCGGGGATCGGACCACGCACGGAAGGTGCGGAGACGACCTTATCGTCCAGCAGAATAGCAACCTGGCGGTTGCCGTCATTTGCGGCCTCCGTCGTCATCCGGGCCCAGGTACGGGCACCGTCTGAGTTCATGCTGAGGTTTACCGCTACCTGACCGTCGGGCTGAGGGCCGGAGCTGGTGTTGGTGATGGATTCACCGGTCAGCAACGCTTCGCCGGAGCGTGGCATTTGCAGTTGGTAGAGGGCGTACACATCAGACGGTTCACCATTCTCACCGGGCAGCGGGTCTGCTTCCCAGCGGAAGATAACGTCGCGGAACTGGCGGGCTACGGCTGGGGAGGTCAGTAAAGTATCTACTTTAGACATGTTCCGCTCCGTGGCGATACCAAGAATTGCTTCTCCCAGGTTCCCCGTGTTGGGGCTGAAAACGCTGAAGAGCGGTCCGGCCGTCTGGTTGGTTACCTCAGTGGAATCGATGCTGGCAATGTTACTGGTCAGGTTGCCCAGGGAGTCCAGGGCGTAGGTAGTGTCTACCTGCCAAACTTTCTCTTCAACGAAGTTGCTGTCACGGCCGGCCTTGATTTTGGCTTCCCGT
>JAUIIF010000432.1 GCA_030431945.1 Bacteroidia bacterium
CCTGCGTAGCGGAGTACCCTGATTTCCTGGTTCTCCACCGCATGTACAGTGGCCGGGACTTTGAATTTGTCTCCATCAGTACCGATAAACCCGGACAAGGGCCGCGGGCTTTGAAATTCCTGGAGAAAGCTCATTCCTCCGTCACGAATTACCACTTTACCGGTGAGGATGTGTACGAACTCATCGAGGCGATTGATCCGGAGTGGAACGGTGCCATTCCGTATACAATTATGGTGGAACCTGGCGGTAAGGTTGTGTACCGGCATCAGGCGGAAGTTGACTTCCTGGAACTACGCCGGGTAATTGTGAACCACGAGATGATTGGCCGTTATTTCTAAACTCCAGAAAACCAGCCTGCTGAACAATCGCTCGCTGTAGTGCTTATTCGGACTGGCCTACGTTCGTGCCGCGGTCGGCAGGCTGGGCAATTGTCGTCTCGGTTGACTCCGTGTAGGTGGTGTCCTGCTCCGGGACAAAGGCACCGGAGACGCCGAAGATGATCAGGACCAGCGCGGCTACGGCGGCCAGCCAGTAAAAATATTTGGTGATTTGCTGCTTGTCGGTATTGTCGAAAGCCATATAAATGGTTGCTTTAACTTAAGAATTACGGTCTTCATGGCGACCGTCAGTGAAGTATTAACTCCTTATTTAAGCGTGGAAATAAGGGGTAGGGTTCACTGGAAACTGTCAAAATTCGTGCATGATTCAAGCAATCCGGTTGACTAACTGAGAGAAAGCGAGGCTTTAAAACGCAGTCAGGAGCCGCGCTGGTAAGTGTAAAAGTCCCGAACTGGTTTGCCTCAGGTGTGTCGGTCAACAATTTTCCGGCGGAGAGCTTTAAAGGGATATGGATAAGACATTGCAGCCAGAAGAAATCGATCGGGTAATTGCCATGGCCTGGGAGGATCGGACCCCTTTTTCCGCTATTGAATATCAATTCGGACTTACGGAGGCGGAGGTGATAAAACTAATGAAGCAGGAGTTGAAGCTCAGCAGTTGGAAACGTTGGCGTGCGCGGGTACAGGGGCGCAAGACCAAGCACCGGAAGTTGCGGGAGGAAGGTGTAGACCGGTTTAAATCCAAAGCACAAAAACAGATCACTTACAATAAAATTTCCAAGAAGAAATACTGATGTTGATTGACCGAAAAAGGCAGCTGGCGTAGCGCGCAGGTCAGGGCAATTGCAGGAAGGCCGAATTTGTCGGCTGGGGCGAACGCGTAGCGGCCTGGTTCGTCCGCCGAACGGCGGCTGCCCCCCGCAGCTTGTAACTCACCCCGCTTCTTCGGTCGGCGACCGCGACGAAGCCGCGAACGGAACCAGCTCCTTCCTCGCCCTTCGGCCGGCGAGTGCGTTTGCGATTACCCTGGCGCACAGGGGTGGGTCTGCACCTTATTCAGGTATTCTCTATTATCTTTCCGCTCAAAGAAACTTACGTTATGTCCAGAATAATTCTTGCGGATATCCCCACCACTGCTCCGGATGGGTTGGAAAAAGAAGCAGCGCGCGAAATCTCCAAAGACCGTGCCAAGCGAATTGCTGAGTTGCAAGCTAAAATGCTTGCGGAGGGTAAGCATTCCCTGCTCATTGTCTTTCAGGGTACTGACGGCAGCGGTAAAGACGGTGCCATGCGGCGGGTCTTTGGCCAGTGTTCCCCTTTCGGCGTCCGGGCCGTGGGCTGGAAAAAACCGACGGATATCGAGTTCTCCCACGATTTTCTGTGGCGGATTCATAAGCAGGCGCCCGCAAAAGGTGAAGTGGTTATCTTCAACCGGAGCCACTACGAGGATGTCCTGATCCAACGGGTACACGGTTGGATCTCCGAAGAGAAAGTGGATCGTAGGATCGAGAGCATCAATGCTTTTGAAAAGCTGCTGGTTTACGACAACAACACGACCATCCTGAAATTTTATCTGCACATTAGCCGGGACCAACAGGAAATCGAGCTGATGGAACGCGTGAACGAGCCCGAAAAGCACCATAAGCACAACGATGGAGACTGGGTGGAGCGCCGGCACTGGGACAAGTACCGGGAGGCTTACGAAGACGTCATTAACCGCAGCGAAATCCCTTGGCACATTATTCCGGTAGACCAGCGGTGGTACCGGGATTACCTCATGACCGACATCGTGCTTAAAACCATGGAAAGCTGGAACATGGAATGGCCGGAATTGGATACGGAGCGGGAATGGAATAAGCATTAATGTCAATGGGGTGCCCGCGCCAGGTATAACTGTACTTGTACCTGCTCCGCTTAAACCTGACTGACGATAATTAAACCACCGACAAAAGCAAGCCCCCGATCACCAGGTTGTGATCGGGGGCTTTGCAATTCAGTCTGTTGCGAATGCAACGCGGTAACGATTACTTGAAGATGTAACGTACACCTACCTGCATCGTCCAGCGGCTGCTGCGCAGGCCGGAGTCATCGAGGTTGTCGTTGAAGATCTCCTTAGGATCTGCACCGTCAAGGATTTCGTTGTTGACGGTGTAGGTTGGTACACCCTCGTCGCTGATGTCTTCGAGGTTAACCAGGCTGTAGGTTCCGAAGCCAAGGTTGTTTACCTGTCCCCATTCCTTATTCAGGAGGTTGTTGAGGTTGAAGATGTCCACAGAGAACTGGAGGGTATTGCGGTGGCCCTTAGCGGTTTCGATGTAGAAGTCCTGGAGGAAACGAGCATCAAAAATCGTCTTGAAGGGGGCCCAGTTGCTGTTACGCTCAGCGTAACCGCCCCGGTTTTCGCTCAGGTAGCTGTCAGCTTCGATGAAGCTGTTCAAAGCATCCCACTGGGCAGCAGCAGATACGCCATCACGGTTTTCTACCAGGTTGATCTGGCCGGCATCGGCAGGGATGAAAGCCACTTCGTTGAAGTCAAAACCAAAGTCATTGACAAAGTCACGGTTACGTGCACCCACTACGTAGGTGTAAGCACCACGAACGTCACCGTTCATGAACAGGGAGAAGGTCGTTTTGGTGAAGTTTGTCTCCAGGCTGTAGGCAGCAGAACCGAAGATACGGTGACCAGCTGCGAAGGCGGAACGCTGTACGGGACCTTCGTTGTTACGGCCTGCCGGGTTGTAGAAGCCACGCCACTGTGAGCTGTTCTGGCTGGAAGTACCGTCAAAAAGGCTGTAAGAATCACCCCAGGAGTAACCGAGGGTACCGAGGAAACCGTTGGCAAATGGCTTCTGGATCGTAGTCGTGAAGTTCCAGCTGTAGCCTTTGTCCGTATTGGTGCCGAGGTAGATACCCGTGTAGGTGCCGTCAATAGCACCAGGGCTCGTGTAGTAAACGCGGTCATCAGGAGAACCCGTGAGGCGGCGAATGTTGGAAGGATCGAGGTTGAGGCTCTGGTAACGTACGTAGTTGTTGAACTTCGTGTAAAGGCCTTCCACCGTCAGGATCATGTTGGCCGGCAGCTTGTAATCAACGGCGAGGTTGATCTTCGTCGTTTGGGGCAGCTTAAAGTTCTCGGCGAAGAGGTCAATCTGGCCGGAAGGGGCAGGGTTGTTCAGGTCTACGTTACCCGGAGCCTGAGTGTTGATGTCCGGATTGAACACCACCTGATTACGCAGGCGTACACCGCCGATGTTGAAACCGTAGTTGTTGTACGCGCCACCAGGCCATACCAGCGGTACCCGGCTGGTGAAGATGCCGATACCACCACGGAGCTGGAGCGTCTGATCGCCACGAACGTCGTAGTTGAAACCAAAGCGAGGGCTGAAGAGCAGTGAAGACTTGATGAACTGGCCGGTGCGGGCACCTTCCAGGTCATAACCAGCTGCCTGAAGCGCGGGAATGGTCGTGTTGTTGAATTCAGCGTTTTCAGGTACGTCGTTCGGCCACAGGGGAACGTCTACGCGGATACCGCCCGTGAGGCGAAGCTTATCGGAAGCCTGGAATTCATCCTGTACGTAGAAGCCCAGGAGGCTCTGCTTGATGGTGGCAATGGCACCACTTTCGTCACCGGTAATGTTGTCTACCTGGCTGTAGCTGCGGTCAAACTGGCTGGCCGGAGCGCCGGAGAGGAACAGTTCCAGGCCCGTCATGCCGTCCGTGTCGAAGTACTGGTAAGAACCGAAGTTCTCGCGGATAAAGAGGTTGCCGGCGGAGAAGAACTCCAGGTTGGCACCGATCAGGATGTTGTGCGCACCCTTGTAGATGTTGAAGTCGTTCTTGATGGTGAAGATGTCCTGATCCAGCAGGTTGGCCGTAGAGAAACGCTCGGCACCCAGCTCAATCTGTCCGTTGTCACCGTCACTGATCCGCAGGGTAGGGAAGTCAGCACCGAAAGGATCACGGTCGTCACGTACCACGGTGTAACCGATGGTCAGGTTGTTAGCCGTGTTGTTGTTGAAGATGGAGTTAATTTCGAGAGCAGAACTGTTCGTCTTGGAGATGAAGAATTCAGAACCGTTGATGAAGTTGATGTTCCGGCTACCGGAGCTACGTGCTTCCAGGT
>JAUIIF010000433.1 GCA_030431945.1 Bacteroidia bacterium
GGAGAGTAACTACATGCCGAATGAGGAGCCTCCGGCGACCATGGCAACCCCACCGCCTAAAGCAGCAACTGCTGCGGCCACTGATTCTCCTTCGTCTGCAGTAGCAGATAATGACGATGATGGGGAAGATTTACCTTTTTAAGCCCCCGGGGTAATCGCAAAGGTAAAATTCGTCACCCGGCATCATTATCGAAAGTGGCCGATCATAAAAGCTGCGCAGCGGCCTGATTTTGTTCCAGGCTGCTGTGCAGGGTGGCTTTGCTCCCGGTCTGCTTGGTGAACGAAGCAGCTCATTCCCGCGTTTCGACCGGCGAGGGAGCTGCCAATTGCCCTGAAGAACCCTCCCCTTAGCCTTTAGTACAAACTCCAGGTATTATCTTTGTTGTCCACCAATCATCATGACCTTAATCGTTGGAAGTCTCCGACTTATTTTCCCTTTTTACTCCTCCTCTCCTCCTGCTCGTTAATGGTGCAGGTATCGGGCTAGGATTTCTGAGCATCGTCGTTTTGCTTTTTCTCTCAGGCTTGGTCTCCGGCTCGGAAGTCGCCTATTTTTCGCTCACGCCAAATGACTACGAGGAAATAGAAGAAAGGGATAACGCAAACAGCCGGCTAATTTTAAAATTCCGGGACCTGCCACGTCAATTACTGGCGACGATTCTAATCGCCAATAATTTCATCAACATTGCGATCGTACTGATTTCGGATCTGATCGTACAACAGCTTTTTCCACAGGGCTTTTTTATCCAGCGAGCGGAAAAATTACTCGCGAACATCTCCTGGGCGAACTTCATTACCCCCGAAGCGCTGGGAGGCGGCTTTCGTTTTTCGATCACCGTGATCGGAGTGACTTTTTTACTTGTCCTTTTTGGCGAGGTAGCGCCTAAGGTGTACGCCCGGTACAACAAGCTCCGGCTGGCGAACCTGATGGCCCGCCCGGTCAATACCATGATGAGCTTGTTCCACCCCTTGGCCTTTACGCTGGTCAGTGGTGCTGCAGTCATTGAGAAGCGGTTGGAGAACCACAGCATCGACGCAGCTGCCGCCAGCCAGGAAGAAATTGACGAAGCCATTGAGTTAACCGTCAACAATGAAGAAAACGGCGAAGAGGGTGGCCGCCAGGATGTGGACATCCTGAAACGGATCGTCCAGTTTGCCAACGTAACGGTGAGACAAATCATGCGGTCACGAGGCGACGTCATTGCCGTGGATCAAAAAATCGATTACCACGAACTGCTGGCCGTAGTCCGGGAACACGCTTACAGCCGCATCCCCGTTTTCGAGGATGATTTTGACAAGGTAAAGGGCGTTCTTTACGTTAAAGATTTGCTGGGGTATCGCTACGAAAAGGCGGAGTTCAACTGGATGACGCTCGTCCGGCCAGATGTGCTTTACGTACCGGAAAACAAGAAGGTCAGCGACCTGTTGAAAGAGTTTCAGCAGGAAAAAATGCACATGGCCATCGTCGTAAATGAATACGGAGGCACGGAAGGAATCGTGACCCTGGAAGATGTTTTGGAGGAGGTCATTGGTGACATCCAGGATGAATTCGATGAGGGCGACGAAATCATTTACGAACAGATTGATGACCTGAACTACGTTTTTGACGGAAAAACCCTTCTGAACGACGTTTGCCGGGTCCTGGAAATACCCACCAGCACTTTTGACGAGGTCAAGGGTGAGGCCGAATCCCTCGCCGGGCTTCTACTGGAACTCCACGGCCAGTTTCCGGAGCCGGAGCAAGAACTGACCAGTGATGCCTACCGCTTCAAGGTCATGTCAATTACTAAGCGGCGGATCGAAGAGATACTCGTCACGCTGCCAGGAGAAGAATAACTGACGTACTCCCGGGGCAGCTACAGCAAACTACGTTTAACCTTTTCTGCTTATACCTAAGTCAACGGTATTTATACTTTACTTTGGGGGCATTGACAAGGGCTCCCTGGAGTTGTCAGGCCAGATCGGCCTGGTGGTTATAGTGTTTTCAAATACTCCACAATACTCCAGCGCTCCTCCTCCGTCAGTTTATCCCCAAAATAGTGGCCCTGATTGCTGTAGCCAGGGACTGAAGTATCAAAAGTCCACTGCTTGTTTTTGGGCTCAGGGTCATAATTCCAACCTACTTGCTGCCAATCGTAGTCCTGCGAATCCCCACTGCGCGTCCAGCGCGCCGGGCGCGCAGCAGAATTAAGCACCTGGTACACCGTAGGAACGGAGCCATTATGAAAATACGGAGCGGAAGCCCAGATACCGTCTAGCGGCGGCGCCACGTAACCATCCGTCGGCTCGAAGCGCGATGCCGGCGAACTCGTGGCAAACCAGCTGGAATTATACCAGTCCACAATACCACTTTGCTGGATATAATCTGCGTAGAGCCGGTCCGTCTTAATCAGGTCCAGGTGGACTACTTTATTAGGGTAAGTATCGCCGTCTTCGGCGTAGGTTCCGTGGCATCCGGAACAATGCTCGGTAAACAACGGCGCTCCGGCAGCAGCCAGCGCCTGATCGATTTCCTGAGGATAGGCCGGAGCCTCCAGGGTCAATAGCCAGGCGTAAACATCACGAAAAGAGGCAACGGACGTTCGGCTATGGCTACTATCCGGTGTCCCCAGTACACTTGCCTGCAGCAACAACTTAGGCATGCTGCCACGGCCGATTCCATTGTAGTAGAGCGTGTTTTTTTTCTTGACGTGCCAGAGCGGAGGCGTGTCAGTGGCAATGTTGTAATCCCACATCTCGTAGAGTGGCGAATCAACGTAAGTCAGGTCTTGCGGATCACGGTGCATCATACAGGCTTCCGCCAGCCGGAAAGCCGGATTACTGCCCGGCTGGGTGGTCTTGATCTTTGGCGCCATTCGCCGGAAGTAATTACTGAAATCCTCGAATGCTGCCGGTTGAAGGTCTTTCTTCTTGCTGTACTTCACGGACATCCCCAAACGCATCATGGTCCCCATAAACACCATACTGGATTCATAGTCGGAAAAACTGTCGCCCAGACCGATGACCAGCTCCCCGTTTACCCGGCCGGCATGGCAGGTAAAACAATTGCCGTTCGCCACCTTCGCTCCGTTCGGAGCCGTGAAGGCCGTCATGAAATACGGCAGCCCCTCATTAAGCGCATTGCGGGGAAAAGGCCGGTCTTGTGGCATTTTGGGAGCGGCAGACTGCATGATCTCCAGCGGGACTCCGGAGCCGATATAGTCACCATGCACCAGAAAATCAAACCCTTTGGCGGGGTCACCAGTGGTGTCCTGGGGGCTGGGGGGTAAAACTTTTGTCTTCCAGGCTTCCGCGGCACCCACCACCTGGGGCAAAGGGCGGTACACGTTGCAGGCAGCAAGAAGAAACAGGGCCAGTAAAATGAATAAGTAGCGCACTCGGGTCAATTGGGTAAAAGTAAAAAAACCATCTCCATAATGCCTCGCCAGACTGCGCCTACCCGATTGGCGGCAGATGAAAAATTTGCAGTAACTATCCTTTCAGGCTTGCAGTAAATTCGGCAGAGACAGTATAATTCGACAGCGTACTGCCAGGTACTAAATGCAGGGACGACAAAAGGGTTTACTTTATTTTACAAAGTTCTTTAAAAAATTAAAACCTGCTGACTTTTACCCACACCCAGCCTCCCGCGGAGGAACTATATCTACTGGTAGGTGTTAAAATAGTAAACCAAAAACCATAAAAAAATGGCTAAGAAATCCAGCAAAAAATCGCCGCTGCGCACGCCTTCTGACTTAAGCAGTAAAGCAACCGGTAAGGTCGTCCCCGTACTGAATGTATTACTGGCTGATGCCCTAGCGCTCTGGCTGAAGACAAAGAATTTTCACTGGCATATGTCCGGCCCCAACTTTCGGGACTACCACCTACTCCTCGATGAGCAGGCGGGTGAAATTTTGGCTACCGTAGACCCCCTGGCCGAGCGGGTGCGTAAACTCGGCGGGGTTACCGTCACGAGCATCGGCCACGTAGGCCAGCTGCAGACGATTGCCGACAACGACAATGGCTTCGTCCCCGCCCAGGCAATGCTCCTGGAACTCATGGAAGACAACAAGCGCATGGCCGCCGCTTTGCGGGAAGCACACGGCATTTGTGACGAGGCCGGGGATGTCGGTTCTGCTTCCATTATCGAAGATTACATCGATCAGGCAGAAGAACGGACCTGGTTTCTCTTCGAAACCACCCGCACGGCATAAACCCCACTCCCGTACATTCCCAGCATCAATTGTAAGCCCGGCCGCCCTGCAGCCGGGCTTATTATTTTTTCCGGGAGCCCTGACAAACAGCCTCCGTTGCTTCTTTGCGCTTCCCCCTTTCCCTGCACCTGCGCTCCGCCGCCCTATTGTTTGCCCGGAAATATACCTGAGACAAAGTGGCTTAGGTATAAGTATTTGTAACCTTCCTTCCTTTCCCGTGGCAGCCCGGGATAATTTCTTCCTCGTGTAACCATTT
>JAUIIF010000434.1 GCA_030431945.1 Bacteroidia bacterium
GGCGCTACCGGCGGTGGCGGCGGCGCTACGGCTGGCGGCGGTGGGGGCGGAGGAGGGACGTTTGGCCACGGATAGTTTTCCGTAGTAAAGAGAATAATAACGTCGATAATTTTGCCGGCATCCGACCGGTGGGAAGTTCGGTAATAATGACTGAAGTCAGTGGGTTTGCGCCCGGCCAGGGAGGTGGTCTCCACCCGCTGGTGATCGATCATGATTTCAAAACCAGCCGCTGTCCAGTCGTCCAGCTGTTGCTGCGTAGGTATTTTCTGGACTCTTTGCCGACGGGCCCGTTGGCCCGGTTGGGGGGCTGGGGGCGCCGGGGCCGCCTTTGTTGGCGGTGGCGGCGGAGCAACCTGCGCCAGGCCCCGTTCTCCGAAACCGAAGAGGAGAGCCGCCCAGAGCAGGGTGGCCGTGGACAATTTTACCAGGCCACGTGACCAGTGGCTGGAAGTAGTATACATCATTTGAAAACGTTTTTTAGTGAGGGTAAACCCGGCACCGCTACTAAAGGGGGGAACCCCGTTAATGGCCTGCAGGGCAGCTAGTAATTGCTGTTGGTAGTTGGTGCGGTCCCAGCCGGCGCGGAGCACGGACTGGTCCGCCAGGTATTCATGATTTTCCCTGATGGCCAGGTCGTACCAGTACAACATCGGGTTAAACCAGCAAAAGGCACGGAGCAGGGCGACCAGCAGCCGGTCCAGGCTGTGCAACTGCCGGGCGTGGGCCCTTTCGTGTGCCAGGATTTCGGGCGCGGGCAGCGCCCGCGCTTCGTGGAAAACCCACCGCCAGAAAGTATGCGTGGCGACTGGTCCGGGGAGGGCGACCAGGCGGACAGGTCCCGCGCTGATGGACTCGGCCCGGGCCAGCCGCTGCCGGACACCAAGCAGAAAGCGAAGCAAGCGGCCCAGGAAGAAAATAACCCCCAACAGGTAGACCGTGGCCAGTGGGAACAACCAGGCAGATACCCCGCCACCCGCCGCAGTAGGTTCCTGAGCTATGGTTACTACCGTCACTTCCTGCCCGGAAAGCAGCAAGGGCAATTGTTCCAGGGCCGCTGAAGTTAAGAGCAGCTGCCCCGCCGGAATAAAGGGGATTAGAAACGACAGCCCCAGGCTGATCAGCAGGTAAGCTCTTTTTAGCTGGCCCCAGGGCTCCCGGTCCAGCAACCACCGGTACCCCAGGTAGGCTATGGCCTGTATGGCCAGGGTCTTCAGCAGGTAAATCAGTAAGCTCATTTCTTTTTCTTTAGCTGGTCATCGATCAGCTGTTGCAACTCTTCCAGTTGCGACCGGCTGAGCTCCGCATCAGCAGTAAATAAGGAAGCAAAAGCCGTTGGGGAGTCCGCAAAGAAGTCACTGATCAGCCCCCGTACCTGGGGCCCGAAGTAAGCTTCCTTGCTGACCTTCGTAAAGTACTGCCGGCTGTTGCCAAGCGTACGGTAGCCCACCATTCCCTTATCGATCATCCGCTTCAGCAGGGTCGCAACGGTAGTTTTGGCCGGTTTGGGTTCGGGCAGGGCCTCCAGCAGGTCCTTCATGAAGCAGGGCTCCAGCTCCCAGAGGTGTTTCATCAGTTGCTCTTCGGCGGGGGAAAGGGACATTGTTCTATGTTTGTGGATTGTGTTCTACAAATGTAGATCATTGTTTTCATTTGCGCAAGTTTTTCTTTTTTGTGCACCGGGAAAGTGCCTGCTTACGCGTTGCCTGACGGGGCGAGAGATGTGCGGGCTTACTGGAAACGGCGGACAACCTGGCTGACACGACGCAGGGCCCAGGCTGATTTATATCATCCTTTTGGCGGTGGAAAAGGGTGGGGGGCACCGCTACATTTGTTCACTTACTTAAAGTCGACAAATGAATAATCGCGAACGCTACATTTACCGTTACCTGGCCATGAGTATTGGCCTGATCTACCTCTGGTTCGGCCTGCTCAAATTCTTCCCGGCTTTCAGTCCGGCGGAAGAATTGGCCACGACTACCATCGCCGCCCTGTTTGGCGGCCTCATCCCCGCTCCCACGGCCCTGCTCCTGTTGGCTGCCTGGGAGGTCCTGATCGGGGTTTTGCTGATCTTCAACCTGTTTCGCCGGCCGGTCATTGTCCTGGCCCTGGTGCACATGGCCTTTACCTTTGCCCCCCTCATTCTGCTGCCGGAGACCTCCTTTACCGTGGCGCCGTTCCGCTTTACGCTGGTGGGCCAGTACATCGTTAAGAACCTGGTGATCATTGGTGCCCTGTTGGCGTTGTATCAGCTCCCGGTAGCGACTAAAAAGTCTTGGTAAGCCTAAAATTTCCGACCTTCGCGGGCCGATGGAATTACCGCTTGCTTCCTTTTGGCACGATTTGCCACCTGCTGGTCTGGAAATAACGCCGCCCGCGCGGTTCACCTTTCCTTTCCACTATACCCCGCACCCCCTGGTACGGGTTGCCGTGGCTGATCTGCAGCAGCACCTGGAAACCCAGCAGGACTGGGAACACGACTTTGGGCGAGCCGCTACTGCCGGTACCGGCGGCAAAGGCAAAATGTTCGGGGTGCTGGTGGTAGCAAACGCAGCGGGAGCAAAAGGCTACCTGGCGGCCTTTTCCGGTAAGCTGGCTGACAGCAACCACCTGCCCGGTTTTGTGCCCCCCGTCTATGATGTACTGAAGGCCGATGGATTTTATAAGCAGGGAGAGCAGCAAGTCAATGCCGTCAACGCCCGGATCGAAGCCCTGGAGCAGGACCCCGCGTTTACTGCGGCTCAGGAGGCGCTGGCGCGCACGCAGGTGCAGGCAAAGGAGGAAATAGCCGCCGAAAAAGCGGCCCTCAAGGCCGCCCGCAAAGACCGGAAACGCCAACGCGAAGCCGCCCGGAAAGAACTGTCGGCAGCCGCCTACGCCGACCTGGAGGCGCAACTTGCCCGGGAGTCCGTCGGCCGCCACTTTGCCCTTAAAGATCTTACGCGGGCCTGGGAGGCCCGCACGGCCGCCGCAGAAAAGGAACTGGCCCTGTTTACCGACGAGATCGCCCGGCTCAAGGAGTTGCGCAAAACCATGTCCAACGACCTCCAGCACCGCATCTTCGCCGAGTACCGCTTCCTGGATGCTACGGGAGCCACGCGGGACCTGACCGATATTTTCGAGGAAACCATCTTTAAAACCCCGCCCGCCGGAGCGGGGGAATGCGCAGCCCCGAAACTTCTACAGTTCGCCTACCGCCATCAATTACAACCAGTGGCAATGGCCGAGTTTTGGTGGGGACAATCCCCACGTTCCGAAATTCGTAAGCACGGCCATTTCTACCCCGCTTGCCGGGGTAAATGCGAGCCCATCCTGGGCCACATGCTGCGGGGGCTTACCGTAGACCCGAACCCCATGCTGGAGAACCCGGCGGCCGGGAAGTCCCTGCCGATCATTTATGAAGATGACCACCTGCTGGTGGTGAATAAGCCCTACGACTTTTTGTCGGTACCCGGCAAAAATATCGAAGACTCCGTATGGCTCCGCATCAAGCAGCAATACCCGGAGGCCACCGGGCCCCTCATCGTCCATCGCCTGGACATGAGCACCAGCGGGCTCCTGCTCCTGACAAAAACCAAGGAAACCCACAAACTGCTGCAACATCAGTTTTTCAAACGCTCCGTCCGCAAGCGCTACGTCGCTTTGCTGGAAGGAGAGGTCGCAGGAGAGGAGGGAACTATTGACCTGCCGCTGCGCGGCGATATTGAAGATCGTCCCCGCCAGATCGTTTGCCACGAGCACGGCAAAACCTCCCGGACGAAATGGAAGGTCGTGGACCGGCAGAATGGCCGGACGAGAGTGCACTTCTGGCCCGTTACCGGCCGTACCCACCAGTTGCGCGTCCACGCCGCGCATCCGGACGGACTTAATGCCGCCATCGCAGGCGATGATTTGTACGGACAGCCCGCAGCAAGACTGTACCTGCACGCCGAAGCAATAGCTTTTGTGCACCCGGAAACCCGGGAAGAGATCAGCTTCTGCGTACCGGCTAATTTCTGAAGCAGACTACTAGCCACCGGCTGGCCGCCGGAGGCCGCAGCGAAGTTCACCCGCTGCTTCGGTAGTCGCGGCTTCAGCCGCTGACGCACAAGCTTAGCAGTGGGCGATAGCTGAAGGGCAGCTCCTCATCGCTGAGGTAAGATGGAGCCTTATCAATGACCTGACAGCCCAGGCTGAGCAAGCGGTGTACGTGGATGGGCATACTGCGGTAAGCATTGACGGCTTACGGGCTTGCTCTTATTGCCCGGGCCCGCACCTGCGGCCGCGCCCCTGTATTGATCGGCGGGTGCTTTTATCATAATCCATTACGGGAAACATTTGACTTGCGGACAACTGCCTGGTGTACTGCCACGACAACCCTAAGGGACGGTCGTTTGCAATAACCCAACCAAGGGGCGACTACTATCAGGCGAGCATCGTCCATCAGGAAT
>JAUIIF010000435.1 GCA_030431945.1 Bacteroidia bacterium
AAGGAGGAAGAGGGCCACAAACCTTACCCGAGGGTTTGGCCGGAAAGCCAGCCAGGTCAACAGGTCGGCACGATCGGATGATTTATATCATCCCCCCCACTGCCGCGGGTCATTGTTCCAAGGAGGTCCAACGGGGCACCTTTGAGCAAAATATTTGCAACAGTGAGCCTTATTGCGAAGTACGACCAGCCAGTCCCACGTTATACCAGCTACCCCACCGTGCCGTATTGGCAAAGCCAGGCCCCTACCCAGGAAACGTGGCTCGCAGCCGTAAACAAACGACTCGAAGCCGGTCCTGAAATCAGTCTGTACATTCATTTGCCATTTTGCGAAAAGTTGTGCACCTACTGCGGCTGCAATAAGCGGATTACAATTAATCATAACGTGGAACACCCCTACATCGACGCCGTGCTGGCGGAGTGGCGGATTTACGTGCATGCGTTGCAGCAACGGCCCATCCTTAAAGAAGTACACCTTGGCGGGGGAACGCCGACTTTCTTTGCTCCCGCCACGCTGCGGCGGCTGCTGGAAGGCATCCTTAAGCACGCAGATGTAGCGGATGACCACAGCTTTGGTTTTGAAGCGCACCCCAACTCAACGACGGAGGAACACCTGACCACCCTGGCCGAATACGGTTTTAATCGCATCAGCATCGGCGTGCAGGACTTCAACCCTGAAATCCTGAAAATCATTAATCGTGATCAGGACGAAGCGGAGGTGATCCGGGTCGTTAATCAGTCGCGGGCCGCAGGCTATACGTCCATCAATTTCGACATTATTTATGGCTTGCCCAACCAGCAGCAATCCGATATAGTCAATACCGTCAGTAAAATCCGCACGCTGCGGCCGGAGCGTATTGCCTTCTACGGCTACGCCCACGTCCCGTGGGTCAGCCCCGGGCAGCGGGCCTACGATGAGCGCCACCTGCCCCGGGGCAGGAACAAGTGGCAGCTGTACGAAACCGGGCGGGAATTGCTCGAAATGCAAGGGTATAAAGACATTGGTCTCGACCATTTTTCCTTGCCGGAAGACGACCTGTTCCGTGCCTACGACAGCCAGGAGCTGCACCGGAATTTCATGGGCTACACGACGGCTAACACGCCAGTCACCATTGCCCTCGGCTGCTCATCCATCGGAGACAGTTGGGATACTTTTGTACAGAACGAGAAGAAGGTAGAAAACTACCAGAATACCCTGCTCTTTGAAAATCGCCTGCCGATCATCAAGGGGCACCAGCTGACGGAAGATGATCGTATTGTGCGCCGCCACATCCTCAACCTGATGTGCAAGGGATATACCGACTGGCGGGCCGAGGAGCTCCGGTGCGAAGCCCTGGAGCGAGCGGTGCATCACTGGGATGATATGGCCGCCGATGGCATCCTGGTACGGTCTCCCTACCGCATTGAAGTAACCACGGCCGGAAAACCTTTCCTCCGGAACATCTGCCTGCCGCTGGATGATCATTACTGGCAACGTAAACCGGAAGGCTCCACCTTCAGCCAAGCAATTTAGCATGGGACAACCTATTGACCATCAGCCTGCTGCCACCATTCCTACCTGCGCGCACTGTGGAGAAGCCTGCCCCGACGAGCAGCTCAGGGCCGGAGACCATCACTTTTGCTGCACTGGTTGCCAGACCGTATTCCAAATTCTTAAGGAGAACAACCTGGCGGACTTTTACCGCCTCGATGAAAACGCCGGTCGTAGTCAGCGCAAGGGCACCCCGGCTGATTTTGCCTGGCTTGAAGTGAGCAAACTGGCCGAACGATTCGTCCGCTATCGCGACGAGGAGCGCTGGCAGGTGGAAGTCGAATTGCCCGCCATTCACTGTGCTTCGTGCATTTGGCTGCTGGAGAGATTCCCGCAGTTATTACGGGGCGTCCGG
The DNA here is from genome assembly GCA_030431945.1 of Bacteroidia bacterium. Lineage (GTDB taxonomy): Bacteria > Bacteroidota > Bacteroidia > Chitinophagales > Saprospiraceae > Neolewinella. Next base: position 1,886 of record JAUIIF010000435.1, read on the forward strand.
ACCTGCGTGGTGGACGTAACCCGCAAACAGGCAACCATAGATTTTGATCCGCGGATCACGTCCTTGCGCGAGGTCGCCGAAACCCTGGCCCGCATCGGTTATGCGCCACACTTTCAGCAACGGGATCAGCAGGAGGCCCGCACGACGGACCGCAGCTTGATCTTTCGCCTCGGCGTGGCCGGTTTTGGTTTTGGCAACATCATGTTGCTCAGCTTTCCGGAATATTTTGGTTTGGGCGCGGACGCCGGTGCCAGGATGGTTGGAGGGGCCATGGGTTACCTCTTGCTCGGTCTGAGCCTCCCCGTGCTCTTCTACGCCGGGAGCGGCTTTTTTAAAGCCGCCTGGTACGGCCTGAAGGCACGTCGGGCCACCATCGATCTACCCATCGTGATTGGTATGGTGGCCTTATTCGGCCGTTCCGTTTATGAAATTGTTTCCGGAACCGGGCCGGGGTACCTCGACAGCCTGGCCGGGCTGATTTTCTTTCTCCTCATCGGCCGGTGGTTTCAATCCTACACTTTCGCCCGGTTGAATTTCGAGCGCGATTACCGGGACTACTTCCCGGTGGCCGCACACCGTCAACTGCCGGACGGCACGACGGAGCCGGTGGCCAGTGAAGACCTCCAGCCGGGTGACCACATCATTGTACGACCCGGACAACTCATCCCGGCGGATGGTGTGCTGACCGCGAGCCCGGCAGCGGGCATTGACTACAGTTTCGTGACCGGTGAGGCCGAAGCCAGAGCAATTAAAAAAGGGCAGGAGGTTTTTGCGGGAGGAAGAGCTACCTCCGCTCCCCTGAATATCTGTGTAGCCAAAGCCACTTCGCACAGTTACCTGCTCCAACTGTGGCAGCGCGGGGAGGCTGCGGGGAAAACCTACGATGTTAACCCGCCCGAAACACTGGTCCGCTACTTTACGGTTTCCGTCATCCTGCTGGCCCTGGTCACCTTTGCCTGGTGGTCCGTTACGGATATTCACCTGGCCTTCCGTTCGGCCACCGCCGTTTTGATCATCGCCTGCCCCTGTGCCCTGGCACTCGCAGCGCCCTTTGCCTACGGTACGCTCCAGCGTCTTTTTGGTCAGGTTGGCTATTACCTGCGGGGGCCGGGCGTCATCCGGGAATTGAGCGGGGTAAACGCCTTTGTTTTTGATAAAACCGGGACCCTGATCGACAACGAAGCGGAAGACGAGCTGCTGGCCCTGGCTGATGACCACGCCACCCTGGGGTACGGCCCGGTCTTTCTGGCCATGGCTGAGCAATCAGACCATCCCCGGAGCCGGTCGCTGGCGCGCGCCTTGCGCGCCCGGGGAACCCAGCCTATTCCCCTGCACGACTTGCAGGAGATCATTGGAGAAGGCCTGCAGGCCAGCTATCACGGACAGGAGTTCCGGATCGGAAAATCAACATTCTGCGGTCTCCCGCCTGATGCGCCAGGCACCTTTGCCTGCGTAGCGGGGCAACCGATTTACGCGCTGGAACCGGCCCATACCCGGCTGAGGCCGGGCGGCAAAGCCCTGCTGAAGGACCTTGACCGGCGTGGGCCCGTCTCCCTGATTTCCGGGGACAAGCCACCGGCCAGCACTTTCTGGACCACGGTTCTTCGCCCCGACCTTACGCACTTTGAGATGTCTCCCTTTGCCAAACAGGACTACGTGGCCGAACTCCAGGAAAGAGGCCGGCAGGTCCTCATGGTGGGCGATGGGCTCAATGATGCCGGGGCCCTCAGAACTGCCAGTGTCGGCCTGGCGGTTAGCGACCAGGAAGCCAAATTCAGCCCGGCGTGCGACGGTATTCTAACGGGGGATGAACTCCGCTTACTCCCCCAGGTACTACGGGCATCCGCTCGTCTCCGCTGGGTTCTCTGGCTGACCTACGGGCTAGCCCTCTGCTACAACCTCGTTGGTTTGAGTTATGCCGTATCCGGCACCCTCAGCCCCATCGTGGCGGCCATTCTGATGCCGCTGAGTTCCATCAGCGTAGTCGTGGTCGCAACGGCAGGTGCCTGGTGGGTGTACCGGGCCAACATCACGGAGCCGTAACCGGGCCATAACCGTAGTGTCCGCAGTGAAACTGGCCCGACAGTTTATCCGATGACATTTATCACTACCACAGTTGATCGTACTCATTTCAGGGGTATGAATACCTGCGGACCTTGCAGCCATAATTTTTCACTATGAAAATCATCCTTTTGCTCATCCTGCTCAGTCTGTTGGTGGCCGTCGGCTTCCTCTGCGCCTTTTTCTGGGCAGTCGGCACAGGACAATATGATGACGAAGTAACGCCATCCATCCGAATCTTATTTGAGGACGCCAAACCATCAAACGATGAATAAACCATCACCTGTTTCTGAAGACCTGGGTCTGGAACAATTTTCTTATGACAACAAGTCAGTAAAATTATTTGCCTACGCAACTGCGTTCTGGGGGCTGATAGGAATGACCGTTGGGCTCCTGGCCGCCTTACAAATGGTTTTCCCTTCTTTGAACACCATTGCCGAACTGACTTTCGGCCGGGTCCGGCCACTCCACACCAACGC
>JAUIIF010000436.1 GCA_030431945.1 Bacteroidia bacterium
TCCTTGCCTTCCGTGCCTTCCGTGTTCTCCGTGCCTTCCGTGTCTTCCGTGCCTTCCGTGCCTTCCGTGCCCTCCGTACCTTCCATCCCCTCCCCCCTCCAACACCCCTCCATTAATCTGACACTACTCCTACCCCCCATACTCTCGCCCTCCTTATCTTCGCGCTACCAAATTAAAGCATCATGCCTACCACCACCACGAAGGAATTCACGACGAAAGCAGATTTCCACCAATCGTCCAGCCCCGACCGTTTCCAGCACCACGACTACCTGGGGGTGGACGACCTCCTGACGGACGAACACAAAATGGCCCGCCAGGCGGTCCGCGACTGGGTTAAAGCCGAAGTAAGCCCGATCATCGATGACGCCGCTATGCGCGGCGTGTGCCCGACCCACCTTTTCAAAGGGTTGGCGGAGATCGGCGCTTTTGGGCCCAGTCTTCCCGTGGAATACGGTGGCGGCGGTATGGACGAGATCGCTTACGGCGTCATTATGCAGGAACTGGAGCGTTGCGACAGCGGCTTGCGGTCCATGGCCTCCGTACAGGGGAGCCTGGTGATGTACCCCATTTACAAGTACGCGACGGAGGAACAGAAAATGAAGTACCTGCCCAAGCTGGGGGCTGGTGAATACATTGGTTGTTTCGGACTGACCGAGCCGGACTCCGGCTCCGACCCGGGCAGCATGACCACTAACATCAGGGATGCCGGCGACCACTACGTGCTCAACGGAGCCAAAATGTGGATTACCAACAGCCCGGTAGCCGACCTGGCCGTTGTCTGGGCTAAAGATGAGGAGGGTAAAGTCCGCGGCATGGTCGTCGAAGCACACTGGGAAGGCTTCAGTGCTCCGGAAATCAAGGGGAAGTGGAGCCTCCGGGCCTCCGTTACCGGCGAGCTGGTCTTTGACAACGTAAAGGTTCCGAAAGAGAATGTCTTTCCCGAGATCAAGAGCCTCCGTGGCCCCCTTAGCTGCCTGAGCAAAGCGCGCTACGGGATTGCCTGGGGCGCCATCGGCGCCGCCCTCGACTGCTATGACTCCGCCCTGCGGTACAGCCAGGAGCGGACCCAATTCGGCAAGCCCATCGGGCAATTTCAGCTGACGCAGAAGAAGCTGGCGGAAATGATCACCGAAATCACCAAGGCCCAGCTCCTCGCCTGGCGGCTCGGCACCCTCGCTAACCGTGGCGAGGCCACACCTGCCCAAATTTCGATGGGTAAGCGTAACAACGTCAACATGGCCCTGGAGATCGCACGCGAAGCGCGCCAGATTCACGGTGGCATGGGCATTACCAGCGAATACCCGATTATGCGCCACATGGCCAACCTGGAGTCAGTCGTCACCTACGAAGGTACTCATGACATTCACCTCCTGATTACGGGAATGGACGTAACCGGGTTCAACGGGTTTGCGTAGTCGCTCGGGAAAGACAGACCCCGCTCACTTAATCGGGTTTGCACCTGCGGCCGCGCCCACCAAGGTAACTCAGCACAGGAAGTAGGTCAGGGTAAGCAGCAGCAAGTAGGCCCCGTACCAACGAAAATCAGTATACCGCGCCGGTGCTATGCCGGTGCGGTATTTGAGGTAGGCCATCAGGCACAGTTTATCAACCAGGTAGGCGATGACGGTGGCCCAGATGATGCCCAGCAGCCCGAAGTACGGCGCCAGTAATATGCTCAGGACAATATTGATGAGTAATTCCAGCCCGCCAAAGACCATCAGTAACCTGGTGTGGCCAAAGGCGGTGAGTACGGGTACGGGAAACAACAGCCGGCTGGCCACGACGAAAAGGTAGGCCTGGAAGAGGGGCAGGCTTTCCGCAAACATTTCGGTGAAGGCCACCGTCCACCACCAGCCGGCCGTGGCCATGAGCAGGATAGCTCCGCCAAAAATCCAGTGAAAGAGCCGGCGGGAACTGGCTTTCAGCAAGTCGAGGCCGGCCGACGGTTCTTCCGTGAGGCGCGGCAGCACCACTACCATCGCTCCGTTCGTGAAGGCGGCCAGGAGGGGCAGCTCGCGGGCACCGTAACGAAAAGTGGCAAAGATGGCCTCATCACCAGCGTACCAATAATTGACAAACCAGGGGTCAAAAGCCGTCACCAGTGCCCCCACGGAAGCGTAGAGCATCAAAGGCCAGCTGGACGCCAGCCAGGGGCGGAGGATGGCTGACACCTGGCCTGCCGACTTGGTTCCCCAGGCATCCGCAACCAACCAGCCAAACACTATCAGGCCCTTTACGCCGGCAAATACCGCCAGCACCAACAACGCATCGGATAGGCTGAAGCCGTAGTACAGCGGCACTAAAAGTGCCGCCACCAGGCCCAGGGCACTGCCGCCGCCGAAGGCTGCCAGGGCAATTGCCTTTCCCCGGATCGTCAGTACTTGCTCAAAAAACAGCCCGGGCCATTGGGTCAGCAGAAAAAGAAAAAAGTACCACCAGCCAGGTGGTGCCTCTCCTAACCGCAGCAACCGGAAAAGTGGCTCGTGGGCAACGGCAGCTACCGCCAGTAAAATGGCCGAGAATACCCCTACGCCCCCAATGGCCAACCGGGAAAAAAGGGCCGCCGCGGCCGGTCTGGTAAGGCGAATAGTAACGAGATAGCCCTGGAGCAGTCCCGTAAGCCAGCCAAAACCCAGGACGTAGCCCAGATAAAGCAGGGTTTCCCACTGGCCAATGAGCACCCGGTCAACGCCAAGCCTCGGCAACGCCAGGGCCACCAGAATAATGGCGCCCTGACGGGCAGCCTGGGCAAATTGTCCGGCACGAATGAGGGTGGTCATGAGGGCGGGTTGCGGGTTGCGGGTTGCGGGTTGGCGGGGTGGCGTTCAGGAACATCTTCCCCCTTGGCTTACCGTCCCTAAAAGTAAGCAGGCCACCACGAACGAGTCGTAGTGGCCTGCTAAGATGCTGTTGTAGCGGGAGGGGAAGGCTTACTCCTGCACCACTTCCATGGGCAGCTCCACGGTTACTTCCGGGTGCAGCTTCAGGGTAAGGGTGTAAGTGCCAATTTCCTTGGCATCTTCGGGCAGTTGAATCTTCTTACGTTCTACCTCCATTTCAAACTGCTCCTGAAGCTGCTGCTTCACGGCCAGTTCGGTGATGGAACCGAAGATACGTCCGCTCGTACCAGCCTTAGCACCAACTTTCAGGGTCTGGCCCTTCAGCTTGGCTGCCATCGCTTTGTATACGTCAAGGCGCTTGGCCTCCTGTGCATCCTCGCGACGAATCATTTCGTTGAGGCGGCCCATGTTGGAAGAGTTAGCCAGGATGGCCAGCCCGCGTGGAAGCAGGTAGTTACGGCCGAAACCGGCCTTTACCTCAATTACTTCGTGCTTATCGCCGACTTTGTCGACATCTTTCAGCATAATTACTTTCATGGTAAATTATGTTGTCCCACCCTTTTGGAGCAGTGCCCCGTTCGGTGAGTGGTTAGTTATTGAATTGATGGATGTGAGCGCCTGATAAGCAGGTTAGCTCGCTTAGGGCTTTACCGCCGGGTTTGACAACCCCGCTACTGGCCGCAACGGCGAGCTGACCTGTTTGATCCTGCAGTCAGCCTACTTTAAAAGGTCCGTCAGGTACGGCAGCATACCGAGGTGGCGGGCACGCTTGATGGCCTGGCCGACTTTACGCTGGTACTTGAGGGAGTTACCGGTGATCCGGCGAGGAAGAATCTTGCCTTGCTCGTTCACGAAGGTGAGGAGGAAGTCAGGATCTTTGTAGTCGATGTACTTAATACCGTAACGCTTGAAACGGCAGTACTTCTTTTTACGTCCACCAATCTTAGGATTGGAAAGGAACTTGATATCGTCTCTAGATGCCATGTTGGGGAATCTTTTTAACTGTTATTGAATGGGCTTACTCTTCTTCCTTGAAGCTCTCGGCATCACCAGAAGGTACACCGGAGAGGGAAGGAGCGTCGGCCTTCTTACGGCTGATGCCGTGAGCTGCAGGCTCGGTCTTGGCCACTTTCTCCGGCTTCTTACGCTTCGCCTTGCCGATTTTACCGGCACGCTTGTCAGCGTTGTACTGAACACCGTACTTGTCTAAGGCCACGGTCAGGAAACGCAGGATGCGCTCGTCCCGGCGGAGGGCAAGTTCGTAGTTCTTAAGGAAAGCGCCGTTAGGAGCCGTGTATTCAATGCTGTAGTAGATACCGTTGCTGCGACGATTGATGTCGTAAGCCAGCGTGCGCAGGCCCATCTCGTCAACAAAGACGATTTCGCAACCTTCCTTCTGGAGGTTATCTACATACGCCTGAGCCGTCGCCTTAATATCTTCGGTCGACAGCACTGGATCTACGATGAAAGTAGTCTCGTAATTTCTCATATGGATCAGTCGTAATGAGTGGTTAAAAAGAATGGTGAATTCGCCTAAAACTGACAGGGTCGGTCTTAAGCGGGTGCAAAGAT
>JAUIIF010000437.1 GCA_030431945.1 Bacteroidia bacterium
AAAACGAAGCCTATGCTAAGGACCGGAGGTCCGCCTCTCGTAGCGAGCGGGGCTGCTCCTGCATAATTAGTTGTGCAATTTATTATACACTAAGCTGCAAGGCCAGGCGCGATGAAAAGTTCCTAATGCGGGAAACTAACGGCGCCTGCACGCAGGGATCGTAGTTAAAACTTACCATTCGACGGCGGAAGCCGTAACGGCTTTCCCGCAAGTTGCATTAAGGGCTAAAATCATCCCTTATGCGTTCTTTACTTACCCTGTTCTGCTGGCTGATCCTGATGGTGATGTCGCAGGCTAACAACATTTCCGTGACTAACGTTTCCCTGGCCGGCCAGGACGAAGTGAGTGGTACCACCCAAATTCAGTTTGACCTTAGTTGGGAAAATTCCTGGCGCATCAGTGTCGGCCCCGCGAATTACGACGCGGCCTGGGTCTTCGCCAAGTACCGGGTGAATGGCGGCACGTGGCGGCACGCTACCCTCAGTGCTACGGGCATGGTCGCCGCGCCGGGCTCGGCCATTGACGTGGAAGACAACGTCGGGGCCTTTATTTACCGCCAGGCCGACGGCTCCGGAGACGTGAGCTGGGAAGACCTCCAACTGCGTTGGGACTACGGCACGGACAACGTTGATGACAATGCCGTGGTGGACATTCAGGTTTTCGCCATTGAAATGGTTTACGTACCGGCGGGCGAATTTTCCCTCGGTACGCCGGTTACCGGGCAGGCGGACCTTAATGGAGAGTTTTACACCCTCACCTCTGGTAGCCCCTTCGTACTTCGCATCCCTTACCGGGTTACCAGCGAGAATGCAATTACGGTCAGTAACAGTGCCGGCAACCTGTACTACAATACCGAAGGAGTAACTCCAGCTGGTGTCGGCGACCAGGCCGGGCCGATTCCCGCTGCCTTTCCCAAGGGTTTTTCGGCCTTCTACAGCATGAAGTACGAAGTGACCCAGGAACAGTGGGTGGCCTTTTTCAATACGCTCACCCAAACCCAAAAAGAGAACCTGGACGTAACCGGGGCGTCGGGTAAAAACTCCGATGATGAAGCTACCCGCAATGCCATCAGCTGGCCGGACGCCGGTAATGCTACCACCACCCTGCCCAACGTCGCGCTGAATTACGTTGCTTCAGTGATGACCCTGACGTATCTGGACTGGGCCGGCCTCCGGCCCCTGACGGAGCTGGAATACGAAAAATCCTGCCGCGGCCCGCTCAATCCCGTCAGCAATGAATTTGCCTGGGGAACGAGCAACCTCCACAATACTGCTTACACGTATACTGACCTGGGCACCCCTGATGAAGGCATCAGCACCCCTGGCGTCGGTACCGGGAATGCCAATTACACGATAACCAACGGGACGCCTTCGGGGCCGAAACGCGTAGGCATCTTTGCCGCCAGTGCGGAGAACAACAACCGGGAAGAAACCGGGGGCAGCTACTACGGCATCATGGAATTGACGGGTAATGTCTACGAACGCGTCATCACGGTGGGCAACCCGGAAGGCCGGGCGTTTACCGGAGCGCACGGCGATGGGAACATTACTCCTGCCGGCAATGCCAACGTCGCCGGCTGGCCGGCCACCGCGCTCGGCATCGGCTTCCGGGGGGGCAGCTACGCCAACAATACTCCTTTCATCAACGTCAGTGACCGGTCAGACGCCGCTACTCAAATCAACAACGGAAATTCACGCCTGGGCTTTCGGGGCGGACGAAGTGCACAATAAGCGCAAAATTTCATACCATGATGCGCTACTTACTCTTCTTTTCCCTGGTCCTCAGTTCTCCTGCAACCGAACTGCTGGCGCAGTACAGCGGTGGGACGGGCGATGGTTTTAGCCGCCGGTCTTCGTTGCAGCTGGACCTTACGGGGGTACCCGTAGGGACCCGCCCCCTGTACGCCGGGGGTACCGGCGATGGCTTCGACCGGCAGTCTTCGTCGGGCGTACTCAGCGGACAGCCCTTTGGTCTTTACCAGGGTGGGCGCGGCGATGGCTTTGACCGGCAACTGGCCGCCGCTACCCTGGGCGGTCAGGACGTGGCCCTGCTCTACGGCGGCGGTGCCGGCGATGGCTTCGACCGCACCCTCACGTCCGTCACCCTCACGGGCATCTCCCTCAGTCGGCTTTACCGCGGTGGCCCCGGGGATGGGTTCGACGGCGGCGGCGGCAACGCCGCCCTGAACGGACAGGTACTGACGGGCCTCTACACCGGTGGGCCCGGAGACGGCTTTGACCGCAACACCTTTGCCGGGGTACTGGCCGGCGAAATGCTGCTGCTGTACGGCGGGGGCAGGGGGGATGGTTTTGATGTCAACAGCGGACAGGCCAGTCTGAACGGTCAGTCCCTGACCGGCCTCTACGGCGGCGGCCCGGGCGATGGCTTTGACCTGGCTTACTACTTCGGTGTCGTTCCCCTGCCCCTTACCCTTGTGCGCTTTGACGCCTTCCCGGAACAGGACTACGTACTGATCCGCTGGCAAACGGAAGATGAAATCGATACTGATTTTTTCACCGTAGAGAAAACCCGTGATGGAAGGGATTTTGCCTTCGTCGGGGAAACGGAGGCCGCCGGCTACAGTGAGCCCGGTGAGCGGATCAGCTATGCGCTGAAAGACCCTGCTCCCTACCGCGGCACCTCCTTCTACCGCCTGCAAACCACGGAGTTTGATGGCAGCATCAGCCTTAGCCACCTGGTAGAAGTCCAGTACTCGGATACTTCAGCGGACTGGGATTTCGTCCTGTTCCCGAACCCGAATACCGGTCGCCAGATCGGGGTGCGGCCCTCCGGGGTAGCGGCCGGAGCAGTAATTCATCTGGACATTTTCGATGCAACCGGGCGGCACCTGCTGGCGCAAAAACTGACGGCTTACGGCGGCGACCACCAGCTGGAGTTGGCGCAAAAGCTGGCCGCAGGCTCCTACCTCATCCGGATGACGGATGACAAGGGTGCGGTGAAAGCAAAGTTGCTGCTCGTCGGCAAGTAGGTCTGCTTTCCGCAAAACAAATTCCTATCTTGGCCAACCAAGTTGATTTCTTACTGAATGTACCATCGTCTTCTCCTGCTCTGCTCTTTTATCCTGCTGCTGGCATCCTGCGTCCCCGCCCCAATCATCGCTCAGGCTCCTGCACCGGTACCGAGTCACGGCGACTATTTTGCCCGGCATCAATTTTCGCTGGCCGATACCCTGCGTGGTGCCCTGCGACCTGAACGAACGGGTTTTGACGTCCATTACTACGAGTTGCATCTGGAAGTAAGCCCCGCCGAACGGTACATCGAGGGGCACGTCAATATGGACTACCGGGTTGTACACCCGACCCAACGCCTGCAGATTGACCTTTTTAAAAACCTGCAGATCGACAGCATCAAGCAAGCGGGCAGGCACCTGCCGTACGAACGGATTGCCAATGCTGTCTTCATTGACCTTCCCGCTCAGTTGCTCACGGGCAGCAGGCACCGCATGACCATCTGGTACGGAGGCAAGCCCATTGCCGCAAAAAACGCACCGTGGGACGGTGGCTTCGTCTGGAGCCTTGACCATAAAGACCGCACCTGGGTCGGAATTGCCTGCGAAGGAACCGGAGCCAGCCTCTGGTGGCCCAATAAGGACCACCTCAGCGACGAGCCGGACTCCATGCTGGTGTCGGTCACGGTCCCAAAGCGCCTTTTTGTCGCCAGTAACGGCAATTTGCGGGAGGAGGTGGAACTGGACAACCGGTACCAAAAGCGGTACGACTGGTTCGTGTCTTATCCCATCAACAACTACAACATTTCGCTGGGCATCGGGAGTTACGTCCATTTCGATTCTACTTACGTCGCCTTTGACGGAGAGGTACTGGAGCTTGATTATTACGTTTTGGATTATAATGAAGACCGGGCCCGGAAGCAATTCCGCCAGGTAGGGCCGATGCTGGCCGCTTACGAACACTACTTCGGGAAGTACCCGTTTTGGCAAGACGGCTATGCCCTGATCGAAACGCCGTTTCTGGGCATGGAACACCAGAGCGCCATCGCCTACGGGAATCGTTATATGCGTGGTTACCTGGGGGGACTTATTCCCGACGATATGGACTGGGACTACATCATCATTCACGAAACCGGGCACGAATATTTCGGCAATTCCATCAGTGTGGCGGACCACGCCGAAATGTGGATACACGAATCCTTCACCACCTACATGGAAACGCTTTACGTCGAGTATCGCTACGGCAAGAAAGATGCCCTCCGGTACATCGGCACCCAGCGGCCATTTATCCAGAATGAATCGCCCATCCTGGGTCCTTCAGGGGTTAATTTTGACGACTTCGGCAGATGCTCAAGGCCCCATGCGCGGTGAAGCGATGGAAAAAGTAAAGGCATTTCGAGTCGAATATTTTACCAGAAATCTGGAATTAACGGCACA
>JAUIIF010000438.1 GCA_030431945.1 Bacteroidia bacterium
CTGCTGCTGCAGCTTCACCAGGCCGGGGGCCATGGTGGCTGCTTCGTACATTTCCCGCAGGTACAGGGACATGTCCACCTCCGCCAGGTCAAGCAACTGAACGGCTTCACCTTGCTCCCGGAGCAACTCCAGAAAGTTATGGGCTACCTTCAGCGTACGGCTGTTAGGACGATTAGTCCCGGAGATGACGGTGATCATAAGTTGGCGGATTTAACCGGCCGCAAACCTACGACACATTTTCGGTAACCAAAGCCGTCGGCACGTAATCACCTTTTTCCGGGCGCGGCCGCAGGTGCAAAATTAAGGAGGAGGAGGCAGTATTCTGGCTGGCCGCTGCGGCAGCTTTCCGGAGGTGCCGTAGCGGATCGATCCGCCGGGAACGCAGCAAAAACAAAAGGGACACCAGGCAAAAGGAATCAGCGGGCCTTAATTTTCTATCTGCTCAGGTTGCTGAATTTTGGTAATGCGTATTTCCACCCGGCGGTTCGCCCGCATCTGCTGCTCTGTCTTGGCCGTAGGATTGACCATTTCAAAATTCGAATAGCCACGATAGGTCAGGCGTTCCGGACTGATCCCGAATTTAACGAGGAAGTCATAGATGGTACGCGCCCGGTTGTTGGCCAGATCGAACGACCAGGTGCCCGGCCCCTGCGGTTCGCCGGGCATGTTTACGTGCCCGGCAATCTCGATGTGGAGGTCCGGGCTGGAGCGCATAAACATCAATAACTTTGGCAGGGTAGGGAAGGACTCACGCAGCAGGTTGGTTTCGTTACCGACGAAGTAGAGGTCTTTTACCGCCATTTTTCCGCCCACAACTGCTGGTGTCAGTTTGCTGACCAAGGGAGGCGCTGGCTTCCCCTCCTGCAGTACGAGTACTTCACTGGCAAAGAAATGATTTTCTGCGTAGACATCCAGCCGGATGCCGATGTCCAGGGGAAGCATTAATTCGTAGTACCCCTGACCGTCAGCCCTGACGGAATCCTTCAGGTACCGGCTCTGGGCAATCGCTGCCCCGGGCAGCGGGTTACCTTCCTGATCCGTAATCTGCCCGCGATAGCGGGCGTAGCGACGTGGTTTGCCGGAACGCAGCAGCACCCGCCGGTTGCGCCATTCTTTTTCTGCGGTGTTGACCGCCAGGCGGCTTTCCCCGAAGTGACGGATCTCAACTGCCGCCGCCGGCCATCCGGCCGCCAGGGCGGCCCGCAGGGTGGCTTCACTGCGCCGCTGTGCGAGTCGGTCGTTGGCCAGCTCGGAGCCAACGGCATCCGTATGCCCTTCCAGGTACAGTTCGAGTGCCTCGGGTCGGTCCGCAGCTAAATGGCTTACGGCGGCCCGGGCTGTTTCCGTTAGTTCTGCGCTGCCGAAAGCAAAATAGATGGTATCTGTTCGGTGTACCTCAACGCTGTCAACGTACCCCAGTACCTGCCCCCGGAGCGGGCCGAAACAAAGCAGACCAATAAGAACCAAAGAAAGTTGCTGCATGATTACCAGGGCTTTAACCGATAATTTACCTAAGTCAAAGTGATTTGGGACTTTATCACTTGCTAGCGAGGCTGCTGATTTCGTTAAAAAGCCTCGCCGAAGCTATGGCTTCGCCTACGTTTTTTGCCTCATCAGCAACCACGCTAGCTACGCGCTAATTGTCCCAAACCACTCCGGCTTAGGTATATAATGACCTGATGACCAAAAAGGGATGCGCAGACCCTGCATTTTAACACTGCTCGCAATACTTTCCCGGCACCAGCGCCCCGCCGCCCTTATCCTCCTCCTGCAATACTGTGGCTTGGGGAGCTTCCCCAAACGAAGAAACCCCCTTTCACCGTAGCGAAAGGGGGCTTCATTAGCCATTTAGGTGGCTGGTTGGCTGTCAAGCGTAAGCTGCTCAGGTATATTCCCCTGAACTACGCACGGACAGACCACGCTGAGCTACTGGTCGGATTAGTAGCCCGGGTTCTGTACTAACATAGCGTTGGCATCGATTTCCCGCTGGGGGATGGGGAATACCAGTACGTCAGCATCGTAGGCTACGCCACGTACGTCGCGCATCAGGCGACGCAGGTCGTGCAGGCGGTTACCCTCGAAGGCGAGTTCTACCCGGCGCTCCAGGATGATGGCTTCGATGAGTGCATCAGCATCAGCGAAATCACCGGCCTCGTAGCTTACGATAGCGCTTGCATCACTTTCTACACCATCAGCATCCACCAGACGGATGGAACGATTGCGGATAGCGTTGAGCAGGTCAAGGCTTTCCTGATTGATGCCGTTTTGGCGGGCAAGTGCTTCGGCCCGCATGAGGTAGAAGGTGGCCGTGCGGTTCAGAATCAGGTCGTCAGCGTTGTTGGTGAAGTCTTCGTACTTCTCCACGTTGAAGATGTCGTTGGACGTAAGCCGCGCCGCGCGAAGATCAACCAGCGTACTGCCGGCTGGCGCTTCTGCCTGCTGGTCCGCAGGAATGATCGCCTCAAAACCATTGGTCTTCAGGTCCGTATTGACGACTACGTCGCCACCACGACCGTTGATGTGGTGGAAGGTAGCCAGGGAGCCGTTGACACCGGGGTTATCCTGCGTCGTGCTGATGACGGCGAAGATTTCCTCAGAGCTGCCTTCGGAAATGAAGGGGTCTTCGGGGTTTGGCGTCAGGGCGTAACCAGCGTCAATTACCTGCTGTGCCAGGGTGGCTGCCCGTGGGTAGTCACGCTGCTGGAAGGCGATTTCGGCGAGGTAAGCAGTAGCAGCAGTAGCGTTAGCCCGGCCACGGTCGTTGGTGGCATCAAGCAAAGAAGCCGCTGCAGTCAGGTCAGCAATGGCCTGGTCATAGGCTTCTGCTACGGTGTTCCGTGCGGGGAAGGAAATGTCGGTAGACTCATCAACTGCCGTGGTTACCACGGGGATACCCAGGTCGCTGGAACTGGAAGCACCCCAGGGCTTACCGAAGTAACGCACCATTTCGAAGTGGATCATACCGCGCAGGAAGAGGGCTTCACCGCGGAGTTGGTCTTTGAGGTCTTGCGTAAGCGCAGGGTCCTCTACGATGTCAACTCCCTGAATGACCAGGTTGGCGTGGTTGAGGGCCAGGTAGCCCTGGGCCCACATACCGCCTACTTCACCGTTAGCAGCCGTCAGCTGACGGTTGTACATGTCGATGTAGCTGGGGAAGGAGCCCCGCCATTCGGCATTGTCGGAAAGTACGTTGGCGTTGATGGCGAAACCGGTAGCGCCGAGATCGGAGCTCTGGAGGGCATCGTAGGCACCTACGAGTGCGGTCTGCAGACCAGCGGCGTCAGAGAACGCTGCGCTGGAAGGAAGGGACTGAGCCGGATCCAGCTCAGTAATAAAGTCGGTACAGGAAGCGCCCACAAAAAGGACGAGCGCGGCCAGTACGGTTATTTTCAAGCTTTGCATAATTGCAAGGTAGTTTTGAATTAGAAATTGAAGTTAAGACCAAAGGTTACTGCCTTGGTCTGTGGGCGACTGAAGAAGATGTCACCCTGAACGTAGCCATTTACGTCCTGGCCGCTGGCTTCGGGGTCAAGGCCGGCAAAGTCAGTGAACGTCAGCAGGTTAGCACCGCTGATGTATACCCGTGCGGTACCGTTGTCTTTGCCGATGCCGTCAAAGGTATAGCCCAGCTGGACGTTACGGAGACGGAGGTAATCCGCATCAGAGAGGTAACGGGTAGAGTGCTGACCACCGTTGTTACGGCGGCGTGCCTCCGGTACGTTGGTGATGGTGTTGTCCGGCGTCCAGGCGTCGAGCTGCGTCGTGCGCTGGTTCCAGGTGGCGCCCAGGTTGTTTTCTACGAAACGGCCTTCGTTGAGGTAGAGCTGGTGACCGAGTGACGTCTGGAAGAAGAAGCTGAAGTCAATGTTCTTGAACATCAGGTTGCTACCAAAACCACCGGCAAAGTCAGGCAGTGGGTTACCGGCAATGATCCGGGAATCTCCACCTGGGTAAGTAGCAGAGGTTTCACCGTCTGCATTGGTGAAGAGAGCATCACCGTTGGCGGGGTCAACACCTGCGTAAGGAATCAGGTAGAAAGAACCAATGGACTCTCCTACGCGGACGAGGGAACGACCGGACGTAATGTCGTCAGGCTCTCCGTCGCCGTTGTTGTCCACCAGCTGCTTCACTTCGTTGGACAGCGTAGCACCGTTCAGGTTCAGGCTCCACTTGAAGTCCGGCTTATTGATGAGGTTGAAGTTCAGAGAGAATTCAATACCCGTGTTCTGGATTTCACCAGCGTTCAGCGTCAGTGAGTTGATACCGTTGGTCTGTGGCTGAGGTACGGCGAGCAAGAGGTCAGAGCTGGTCTTGTTGTAGAATCCAACGCTACCGTCCAGGAAGCCGCTGGCCAGAGCAAAATCAAGGGCTACGTCAAAAGTCGTGGCCG
>JAUIIF010000439.1 GCA_030431945.1 Bacteroidia bacterium
ATCCTGAATGACCGCCACGTTAACGATGTCCACGGAACAACCGGCTACGCGGTTCTCCTCGTAGGAATCGACAAAAGCGAGTTGGAAGCCTTCTTCATTACAGTTATCCGCTACGCAGCCGGAAAGATCAAAATCCGCCACGTAGATACCGCCGGCGGCGACGGAGACGCTGCTCAGATCACCGAGAGGGCCAAAAGTTCCATCAGGTGTATTCGGGAAAATGGGATCCGGACAGCCAGCAAATGTTTCGGAGAACTCCGTGCAGGTAACTACAGGTGCAATGACATCGATTACCGTTACACTAGTGGTACACTGGCTCATGGCACCGTTAATATCCGTAATGGTATAAGTCACGGTATTGGCTCCGAGATCTCCACAGCCAAAAGTATTGGGCGTGACCGTTTCAGACATTAAACCACAATCTGCCGTACTACCAGCGCCAATAGTGGAGGCCATAATAGTGACAGCGCCGGTCTCATCCAGCTCCACCGTAGTGCCGGTACACATAGCAACGGGGGCTGCACAGCAATAAGCATTCGGGTCCTCGATGGTCAGGGTCAGGGTACAGCTGCCCTGATTACCATTGACGTCGTTATTAAGGATAGTGATTTCGTTATCGCCCAGGTCATCGCAGGTGAAGGCGAACTGAGAAACACCTATGCCGGCTTGCCCCTCATCCAATTCGCAATTGTCGGTGCTGCTCACGATAATGTCCTGAATAATTAAACCTAGGAACAAGGTAAACTCACCGTTAGGATCCAGGTCATAGGATACATTCTGGCAGACCAGGACAGGTCTGACCGTATCCCGCACCGTGATGTAGGCGCTACAGGTATCGTTGTTGCCAGAATTGTCAAAGACGGTAAGCAGTACCTTATTGGGACTGGTACTGACATCGTCACAATCAAAAGTGAAAGGGCTCACGCTTGAACTCACAATACCGCAGTTATCCGTGGAGCCGCCGTCTACGTCGGCGCTGGAAATGGAGGCTGCTCCGGAATTGTCCAAATAAACGGTAATGTCCTGGCAAATGGCCTCGGGCAACGTAATGTCGACATTATTCAGGGTGAAGCGACAGGTATCCGAAGCGTTACCGTCGGCATCAGTTGCCACTAGTTTGATTTCAAACATTCCTACGCCGAGCATGGTACCCGCAGGGGGAATTTGCACGATGGTAGGGTTCTCATCACAATTGTCCGTTACCGTGATAAAAGCACTATAGTCCGGGGTAGCGTTTAAGCACGTTGCTCCAACCACACCATCACTCAGGGTAGTGGGACAGTTAGAGATAACCGGAGCTTCAGTGTCTTCAGCGGTGATGACCACTTCTGCGGCAGGGCTTTCGCAGGCCCCCAGGCATTCGGTTACCCAAATGGAACCGGCTACGCCGGGCGCATCGTAAGATGCTGCCGGGCCGGCGAGTAAGGTAGCCGGGCCAGCACCGGGGTCAGCGTCGTAGAATTTGAACAAACCGTTAGCAGGAACTCCCGTAAGGGTGATGTTATCCAGTTTAAACATCTCCGCAGCGGCACCATTAAACAGGCAAATTTCTACCTGGAGCATATTTCCGGTAAGACCGGTGGCGGTAACGGTAGTCATATCAAAATCCTGATCATCCGGCAAATCACCGGTGAGGGTGTGGGTGGCACTGCCAAATCCCATCCAGTTAGTAATCAGGTTATCGCTGCCATCGATGATCAGATTTACGTCTACGTAATCTGCCGTTTCGTGGTCTCCGTCCTCATCAACAAAAACCGAGAAATCCACCGAACTGTAGCCAGAGATGTCGATGGGCTGAGACAGAAAGCAAAGCTCTGAGTCTAAGTCTTGCCCCAGTAATACACCACCGGTTACCTGTAAAAAGTCTGAGGCAGCAATTAGTCCTGAAGCGTCTCCGGAGATTGACCATTGGCCATTGGAGGGGGGAACATTCGTTCCACACGTGGCGGGGTCCGCACCGCTACAAACTCCGGTAACGCCCGCGCCATCTTCAGCAAATTCTTCCGTCCAGAACTGTACGGCGGAGGGCGAGTCGCCTCCCGGTACGATAAGGACCGTAGTTCCTCCACAGGCATTCACATCCTCTACCTGAGGCGCAACCGGAGCGTCTTCAATGACGATTAAGGTTTGCGCCGCCGGGCGGCAGGACAGTTCGGTGGGCGCGGGGGACAACACTGCGTAGATGAACCCACTGGGGTCCGCCGCAGGGATGGATGCGCCCATCAGGGTAGCGGTGGTGTTCCCAGCCGTCAGTGCATTGAAAGCAACCGTTCCGAGTGAGCTGCCCCCCGTGTAAGGATCGGCCGTAGCACTGGTAAAGTATTTGAATTCAATCCCGAAATCTTGTTCCAGGTTATCGGCACCGGCCATGTTGGCCAGGCCACTGGCCGTGAGGTCAAACATGTCTCCGGCACAAACATTGGTCTCGGAAGGCGTAACGGTACCGATGGTCGGGCAGACAATACTGACGTTGCTGGCAATGGCCCCTTCGGTAAAGACGATGTTGTCAAGCCCCATTTCTTCGTTAAGTGCATCAAAGTCAACCTCGATAATCAGGGTAGCCTGGCAGCCGACATAAGCGGATAGGTTAGCGGACAGCGTATTCCAGGCACCGGTAATACCTGGAGAAATAGCATTGCCAACACCTCCATCTACGCCACCACCGTCGGTATCCAGTAAGGTAACAGTAGTAGCACCGGCGCAGTTATCAATTTCGATCCGTACGTATAAACGGTCGTTTGCACCATTGGACATCTCAAAGGTCCCTTCCAGATAGTACTGCAAGCTAAACATCGGATTGGTCGTTCCGGTAAGGTCGACCGCAGCAAACGTTAATTCAACTTCACCGTCGGTATCCTCAATGTAGAAAGCCTGCACCCCGTCCGGCGCAATCGCAATCTGATCCGCCAGGGTAACGTTCCCCGCCACACCGAATCTTTGGTTGTCCGTAAGGCCAGGGCCGGGAGCTCCTCCCGAGTCCAGAATCCTCGTCGGTGAAAACACGCTCGAAAAGCCTAACACGGACCCGCTGCTCATTTGGTTAACGGGGATACCATTATTATCCATCAATGCGTGGACGGCAAGAGCGGAGCCCGGATCGTTGTAATTACAATCGACTGAATTAGCACAATTGAGGTTCGTGGTAATCCCTTCAAAACTCGTCCCTACCTGCCCCCAAAGGGTAGCAGTAAGCGGCAGCAGTAAAAGCACCAGGAGATTAAAATGCCTGGCAGCATTGGCAAGGGTAGAATTCGAAGTCATAGATTACGATTGATAAAAGCGGAATAGCAGGACAGGTCAAATCCTGGTGAAAACATCTAACAAATCTAATAATTTTTCGGATCAATGGATAATTTCGGCACATTAAACACGTAGAACTACCTAGTAAGCAGACTTCAGCGGGGCATTCCATTGATTTTCCTGGTTTGAAAAGCACGCTTAACCCTTGCTTACCGGCCAGGATGCCCCCCCGAAAGTCGACAAATAATTTCCGCACTCCTTGCCCCCTCCTTCCCCCTTTGCACCTGCGGCCGCGCCCCCAAAAGCCCCGGACATTATTCTTTTTCCTCAATCCCGCGAACATTTCCCCCGCGTGCTCCCGTTGTAACTGCGAACCAAAAATCAATACAGCAATGAAAAAATTACGCAAAAAGAGTACGTACGAAGGAAATCCTGTAGGCCTGACGGACAAGGCCTGTGAAACGATGGCGGAGCACCTGGATAAGCACCTGGCCGCCATGTGGATTATGTACGCCCAGTACCACAAGCACCACTGGATGGTGGAAGGCCCGCAATTCCGCGACCTGCACCTTTTTTTACAAGGACACTACGAAGAGGTGAACCTGCAACTGGATGCACTGGCAGAGCGAATGACCCTGCTTGGCTACACCCCCACCACACGTCTTGAAGACTACGTGAAGCTGGCCTACATCAAGCAGGAGGCTGAAGATGTAATGCACATCCGTGAGTCTCTGGAAAATGACATGAAGAACGAGCGGAAAATTGCGGAAGAATTTCGCAAGTCCATCAAAAAAGCTTTTGAACTGGAGGACTTCGGCACCAAATCCATGCTTGAGGGTATGCTCTTCAAGATCGAAGATCGCTGCCACCACCTCGAACACTTCCTGGGTGAAGACAGCCTTGCCATCGGCTACCTGCACAGTGTTAAGGAAGCCAGCAAAAATTAAACTTACGTCAGCCCTACCGGCTGAGTTACCAAATAATTGCCGCCGCTCCCCTCCCGGAGTCGGCGGCTTTTTTTTGTCCCCGGTTTTCTCTCCGACGGGGACATTCCTTGTTGTTCCCTGCCCTGCCGGGTTCAACACTTCGGCGGCCTGGTGATCAGGTCAGCAGGGTGCGAGCCGCCCGCTGCCCGAGGGCCGCAC
>JAUIIF010000440.1 GCA_030431945.1 Bacteroidia bacterium
GGAGTTGCTCCGGGAGCAAGGTGAAGCCGTTCAGTTGCTTGACCTGGCGGAGGTGGACATGTCCCTGTACCTGCGGGAAATGTACGAAGCAGCCACCATGGCCCCCGGCCTGGTGAAGCTGCAGCAACAGTACATTCTGGAGGTAAAGAAACTGGTTTTCGTTGTTCCGGAGTACAATGGCAGTTACCCCGGGGTAGTCAAGTTGTTCATCGATGGCATTTCCGTAAATGAGTACCCCCGCAACCTGGGAGGTAAACACATTGCGCTGATCGGCGTTTCCTCCGGCAGGGCCGGAAATTTGCGGGGGATGGACCACCTCTCTGCCACCATTACCCACATGGGGGGCTGGGTGTTGCCCAATAAGCTTCCGGTCAGCACCGTTGACAAGCTGCTGGATGACCGGGGAAAAATTGGTCATCCGGACACTATTAAAGCCTTGAAAAAGCTTGCCGGACAACTAATTGCCATCTAAAACCGTAACCTTATATACAACCCTTTCACACGACCACATCCCATGGCTAAAAATCTTCTAATTGTCGAGTCGCCGGCTAAAGCGAAAACCATCGAGAAAATTCTCGGAAAAGACTATACCGTTAAATCCTCCTATGGTCACGTGCGTGATCTGGATAAAGGAGACGGTGCCGTGGACGTTGAAAAGGATTTTAAGCCCAAGTACGTCATCTCGCCGGAAAAACGTAAGACCGTCAAGGACCTGAAAGCGGCTATGGGTAAGGCCGATGAGGTCTGGCTGGCGACGGATGAAGACCGCGAAGGAGAAGCCATCAGCTGGCACCTTTGCGAAGTCCTCAAACTGCCGGTTGATAAAACCAAGCGCATCGTTTTTCGGGAGATTACGCCTTCAGCCATCAAGGCGGCCATTGGTAACCCGCGGCTCGTAGACGTCAACCTCGTGAACGCGCAGCAAGCCCGCCGGGTGCTGGACCGACTGGTGGGTTACGAACTGTCGGGCGTCTTGTGGAAAAAAGTCAAATTTGGCCTCAGTGCAGGCAGGGTCCAGAGTGTGACCGTTAAACTGGTCGTCGAGCGCGAGCGGGAGATCATGGCCTTTGAGGCCAGCCCTTACTTCCGGGTGAATGCCATCTTCAACGTACGCAACGAGCAGGGCAAGACGGTACTGCTGAAAGCGGAGAGCCCGGACCGCTTTGCGGATAAAGCCGGCGCCGAAGCTTTCCTGAAAAAATGTGTGGGTGCCGAATTTAAAATTAACGGCATTGACGTTAAGCCGGTTAAGCGGAAGCCCGCCGCCCCCTTCACTACTTCCACCCTCCAGCAGGAGGCCAGCCGCAAGCTCTACATGAACGTGGAGCGCACCATGCGGGTGGCTCAGCGGCTCTACGAAGCCGGTTTGATCACCTACATGCGTACCGACAGCATCAGCCTGTCAGAGACCGCCCTGCAGGCCATCGAAAAGGAAGTCAAATCGGCTTATGGCGACCGGTACAGCCAGCCACGGCGCTTTAAAAGCAAAAAGAAGGATGCCCAGGAGGCCCACGAAGCCATCCGGCCTTCTTACATCGACCGGCCCACCATTACCATTGGTGATCGGGACGAACAACGGCTCTATGAACTGATCTGGAAACGGACCATTGCCAGCCAGATGGCAGACGCCGAGCTGGAGAAGACCACCGTTGATATTGGCATCTCTACCGTGGCGGATGCCCGCCTGCGGGCGCAGGGCGAAGTCCTTAAATTTGACGGTTTCCTGAAGGTCTACCTGGAAGGAAAGGACGATGACGAAGATGATGACACCCCGGAGGAAGGCATTCTCCCTCCGCTCCGTATCGGTCAGGTACTGCCCCTGAACGAACTGACGGCCACGCAGCGGTTTACCCGTCCGCCCAGCCGGTACACCCAGGCCAGCCTGGTAAAACAGCTGGAGGAACTTGGCATTGGCCGTCCTTCTACCTACGCGCCGACGGTTTCCAAGATTATGGACCCTAATCGCGGATATGTCACCAGCGAAACAAGGGAGGGAACGGAGCGCCCGTATGAAGTCCTGACGCTGAAAAACAACAGCATCACGGCCAAAACCAAGACGGAGATTACCGGCGCGACCAAAAACCGACTCTTCGCCAGCGACATTGGTATGGCGGTTTCTGACTTCCTGGACGAGCACTTCGAAGACGTCATGAACTACAACTTTACCGCTGATGTAGAGGAAAAGTTTGATGAAGTAGCCGAGGGCCGGATTTCCTGGACGCAAATGCTCAAGGATTTTTACCATCCTTTCCACGAGCAGGTGGAGAATACGACGGAAAATGCCGGCCGGGTATCGGCCGAAAGAATTCTGGGCCAGGATCCGGAAACGGGACGTACCATCCTAGTCCGTCTCAGTCGTAACGGCCCTGTACTTCAGCTGGGGTCGCCGGATGAGTTGCTGCCCGACGAAAAGCCCAAGTATGCCAACCTGCCCCCCATGATGAGCATGGAGGAAGTAGACCTGGAAACCGCCCTGCCGCTCTTCGCCCTGCCCAAAGTTCTGGGTGAAGTGGAAAGTAAAGAAACGGCCGTGGGCATCGGGCGGTTTGGCCCCTACGTACGCTGGGGCGATACGTTCATTAGTCTGGACAAGGGCGAAGACCCCCACGCCGTTGACCTGGCCCGGGCTAAAGAACTCATTGCCGCCAAGAAAAAAGCAGACGCTCCCGTGATGACCTACAAGGGGCTGGACGTTACGCAGGGAGCCGGGCGTTTCGGGCCTTTCCTGAAGTGGAACGGTATGTTCGTTAACATCCCCAAGCGGTACAATCCCGACAGCCTTAGCCAGGACGACATGATCGAATTGATTCAGGCGAAGGAGGAAAAAGAGGCGAACCGTTACATCCAGCGTTTCCCCGAAGAGAAAATTGACGTGGAGCAAGGACGCTGGGGGCCGTTCATTCGGTTCAAGAAGAAGTCACTGAAGATTCCTAAAAACGATAAGGGGGAACGTATTACCCGCGAAGAGGCGGCCGAGCTGAGTCTGGAGCAAATCAAAAAGTACATCGAGCTCGAAATGCCTGACGCTTTCAAGGCTAAGAAACGAGCCGCGCCCAAAAAGAAAAAGGCGCCAGCGAAGAAAAAATAATCGTTCTCAACTCATCTTTCCGGGGAAAACTCCCCTTCGACCAACGCATCAATAGACCTACCTATGGCTGACGAAAAAAATAAGCCCCAACAGAATCAGCTCAACATCGAGCTGCCCGAAGACATTGCCGAAGGCGTGTACAGCAACCTGGCCATTATTGCCCACAGCAACAGTGAGTTTGTGGTGGATTTTGTCCGGATTGTCCCCAACGCCCCGAAAGCAAAGGTTAAAAGCCGGGTGATCCTGACTCCGCAACACGCCAAGCGCCTTTTAGCCGCGCTGGCCGATAATATTCAGAAATACGAAAAGCAATTTGGGGCAATCGGTGAAACCGGTGGCGGAAATAATAATGGCCCGAACTTCCCCCCCATGAGCTTCACCCCGACCGCCCAGGCTTAGGGAAAAATAAGTTTGGAGCAGAAAAGCGCTAACTTTTCAGTGCCGAACGTCGCCCTGCCCTTTTAACGGGGGGAACGTAGCAAATCGGGTGCGGCGCGAACGCCGGTGCAGAGAAAGGATAAGTAGCAAAGAAATTCTCCTAACTATTTCCCTATTTCCGCAACCGTTGTATATTTGCAGCCGCTTAAGCTACCAGGCAGGAATACCCGGTAACTTTCCACCGCAACTTTTCATGAACGAATGATGGTTGGCAGTGCAGCAAAAGCATTTCGGGTCGATTAGCTCAGTTGGTTTAGAGCGTTGCATTGACATTGCAGAGGTCACTGGTTCGAGCCCAGTATCGACCACCCCAATACCCCCTGATCGTCCTGCTCCCTGAGTAGGACGTTCTATTTTCATCTCAGCGGGATGTGGCGCAGCCCGGTAGCGCACACGCCTGGGGGGCGTGGGGCCGCAGGTTCAAATCCTGTCATCCCGACTATACTACTAAGCCTCCTTCGATTGACGAGGGAGGCTTTTTTTATCTCCCCTCTTTCCAATTTACCGGCCGCAACAGGAGCAAGCACGAAGTACGCGACCAGCGGGAGCCATTTGGGTAAGGTCTACTCGTCAGAGCACACATTTTATTTATGACTCTGAAAACAATAAAAATTTTCATAAGCGCCCCTTACCCCCAAAAATAAGCTCCTGATAACCAGATTTTCAGTTCCAACTCCTCCTCCTATTTTTTTCACTAACACCACAGTAGACGTCAGGCATTTTATTGTCACCAAGATTACTTGCAAATTTTTATATTCACAAGATTAGGCTTATATTAGAGGTCAGGATTGACTTACAATCTTGTTTTTTTTGAAAAATTGCTGTCCACCAAAGATTAATGTCTTTCTAATTGACACT